>NYVA01000008.1 GCA_002684355.1 Formosa sp. | reverse complement strand
TATGGCTTACAATGAGTGTCGTTCGGTCTTTGGTAATAAGTTCCAAATTTTCAAGAATTTCTTCTTCTGTCTCTGTGTCTACTGCGGATAAGCAGTCATCCAACATTAGGATTCTAGGTGTTTTTATAAAAGCACGTGCAATTGAAATGCGTTGTTTTTGACCTCCAGATAGCGTGATGCCACGTTCGCCAAGAACGGTGTCATAACCCATTGAAAACTTAATGATGTTTTTGTGTACCACCGCTTTCTCTGCAGCTTGTTTAACTTCTTCATCAGAGGCATTATTATTTCCAAACTTGATGTTATTTTTAATAGAATCAGAAAACAAAAAAGGGTCTTGAGGCACATAACCAATGCTGTTTCTCAGGTCATATAAATTAATGTTTTCAATGTTTTTATCATCAATTTCAATGCTGCCCGAAGTGCAATTATACATTCTTCCAATGAGTTCNAAAATTGTTGATTTTCCACTGCCCGTTTTTCCAATTATAGCCAAGGTTTTCCCCTTCTCCAAAATAAAATTAATCCCTTTTAATGCTTCAATATTTGTATCTCCGTATGTTAAATGCACATTTTTAAAGACAATTTTTCCTTTAATTTCAGTGTTTTCNTCTTGAGTATTAACTACAGATGGTTTTTGTTTTAAAAACTCATTGATGCGCTTTTGAGAGGCTTCAGCTTCCTGAACAAGAGAAGTAACCCANCCAACAGATGCCACAGGCCAGGTCAGCATATTGACATAAATAATAAACTCGGCAATAGTTCCTAGTTCTTGAATGTCTCCTTGAATGTATTGTTGCCCCCCCACATATATAACAATTAAGTTACTGGTTCCAATNAGCAATAACATCAAGGGGTAGAAAAAGGCTTGTATTTTAGTCAAATTNAAACGTTTACTGCGCTGGCTGTTGGAAAGTTTAGTAAAATCATCTTGTGTTTGCGCTTCAATCGCATAGGCTTTTGTNACAGAGATNCCACTAAAAATTTCTTGTGTTGCAGAAGANAGGGTTGAAAGCTGGGCTTGCACAATGGTGCTTCGTCTGTGAATGAATTTACTTAAAAGGTAAATGGATACCGATAATATTGGCAATGGTAAAACCGTATAAAGTGTAAGTGTTGGTGCTTTGCTGTACATATAAATGATTGCTACAGTAAACAAGGTCAGTGTATTAATGGTATACATCACAGCTGGTCCAACATACATGCGGACCTTACCAACATCTTCTGTAATTCGATTCATTAAGTCCCCTGTTCTATTTTGTTTGTAAAAGGGCAAACAAAGGGATTGGTAATGCTGGTATATTTCATTTTTCAAATCAAATTCAATGTATCTCGATACATTTATAAGCGTTTGCCGCATTAAGAAAGTAAACAAGCCCGTAGCAAAAGCTGCCCCTAAAATCAAAAGGATTTTAAAACGAATGGCGGATTTAAATGCAGGCTCGGGCAATGGATTGTCTATTTGCTGCGCTACCAAGGTGATGATATCGCCAATCAATTGAGGGGTAAACAATGAAAAAATCTTAGCACATGCCACAATAACTACACCTAGTATTATTTTGTGTTTGTACTTTACAAAGTATTTATTAATATGACTTAGNNCTTTCATCTGNATGATTCAAAACAAAGATACTTTTTAGGATTCAGTAATTATGTTATAAAAAAACTATTTTTTCAATTCCTAAAGTTTAAAATAATACTATTTTTGCAACTCGAATTAGATCAAACCACACAAAAATAATCACAGTTTGATACGCAAAGTTCTTTTCTATTATGCTAAATAGACGTCATATTCGCGCTAAAGTNATGCAAGTGTTATATGCGCAAACAACCAACTCCACAGAAGAGGATTCGGCCTCTCAATTGCAAAANAGCATGGAGCATATGTACAAGTTGTATCTTTTAATGACATCTTTGCTTATCAAGCTTAGAGAAAGGGCCATAGACCACCAAAAGAGATCTCAAAAAAAATATATAAAAACGCAAGAAGACGCAAACCCAAACATGCGTTTTGTAGATAATTTTTTGCTACAAAAATTGGCAGAGGATACCGCCTTAAAAGCTGAATTAGAATCGCATAAAATTCAATATTGGGAACAGGACGCAGAATATATTGAATTAATTTACCAGGACTTAATTAAAAGCGATTTGTACGAATCTTTTATGAGCAGTTCTGAATCTTCATTAGAGAATGATGTGACTTTCGTCATTGAGATTTTTAGAGAAATTATTGTATCCAATAATAAACTTTATGACTATTTTCAAGATAAAAATATCACCTGGGTGGATGACTTTCCAGTAGTCAATACCTTCATTGTTAAATTGTTTAAACGTGTAACCTCTAATTTAAAAACTAAATTTTTCACTCCCAATTTATTCAAAGACAAAGAAGACGAAGCATTTGGGTTTAAACTCATGAAGGCGACACGTGATAATTTTGAGGTTTACAATTCAGAAATTATTTCAAAAACCAAAAACTGGGACAAGGACCGCATTGCAAAAATTGATTTTGTATTGCTTCAGATGGCGATATGTGAATTTCAAGAGTTTCCAAGCATTCCAACCAAAGTAACCATCAATGAATACATTGAGCTAGCAAAAGAATACTCAACTCCTAAAAGCAATGTTTTTATCAATGGTGTTTTGGACAAAATTGTAAAGGATTATAGAAATCAAAAAACCCTGAATAAGAAAGGACGTGGTTTAATGTAATTTTATTAAATTTACTCCCAATTTGATAACAACTAAATAAATAGGATATGAAAAAAATAAGCTTAATTCTCTTTGCCTTGGCAATGCTGCCTCTAAATTCGTGCAAAGAAAATGCGACTGAAAAAATTAACCAAGACAATGTTGAAAAGGCCGCTGAGCGCGATGCCCAAACCATTGTTTTTCCGACCATTAATTTTGATAAAACCTTACATGATTTTGGTGAAATTCAAAATGGGACGGCTGTTGAAACGGTTTTTTCATACACAAATTCAGGGCGATCTCCTTTGGTCGTAACCGATATCAAAAGCACCTGTGGCTGTACCGTCCCTCAAGGATGGAGTAAAGAACCCTTGATGCCAGGAGAGTCCTCNCAGTTTTCTGTTAAGTTTAATGGTAAAGGNGCCAATAAAGTTTCCAAAACAATTACTTTAACAACCAATACTGAAAANGGNNGAGAGCAAGTACGCATTACCGCTTTTGTGAAGCCTGATCCCAACGCGCCAGCNCCANCAGTTGTTAAAAAACAATAATTAATAGCAATATTCTATGGAAACCCTTAGTAATTATACTCCTTTAATCCTAATATTGTTGGTGTTTTACTTTTTTATTTTAGCGCCCCAGCTTAAGCGCAATAAAAAAGAAAAACAATTTGCAGCCAATTTAAAAAAAGGGGATCGTGTCATCACAAAATCTGGGATGCATGGCAAAATTGCTGCACTCAATGATAAAGACAACTCTTGTGTGGTTGAAACTTTGGCTGGTAAAATTAAATTTGAACGATCTGCGCTGTCCATTGAGATGACCCAGAAATTGAATGCACCCACAAAAAAATAGTACAGAAAAACTGTCGATTATAAAAAAAAAGCTGCATCTGCAGCTTTTTTTTATTGGTAACGTTCTTGGGTCAAGGCTGCAATTTTACAGATGACTTCAGTCGCACTTAAAATACTTTCTAAAGGAACATATTCGTAGCGCCCATGGAAATTATGACCACCGGCGAAAATATTTGGACAGGGTAGCCCCATATAGCTCAATTGTGAGCCATCAGTGCCCCCCCGAATGGGCTTGATTAGTGGTTTGATGTCTAAGGCTTTCATGGCCGCTTCTGCAATGTCTACAATGTGCATCATTGGAGTTACTTTTTCTTTCATATTGAAATACTGATCTTTAATCTCAATTTCAAAGCGCACTTTGTCAAAACGCTTGTTCAAGTCATTTACTAGCGCCGTAACGGTCTCCTTACGGTTTTTAAATTGCTTTAAGTCGTGGTCTCTAATAATGTAGTTTAAAACTGTTTTTTCAACCTTACCTTGAATGTTGTGTAAATGGAAAAAACCTTCATAACCTTCCGTAGTTTCCGGCGTTTCATTCTTTGGCAAGCCTTCTATGAATTTTTGAGCGTAATACATTGAGTTGATCATTTTTCCCTTGGCATAGCCTGGATGAACAATTTTCCCATGAACCGTAACTTTTGCGCTTGCCGCATTGAAGTTTTCGTATTCCAATTCACCAATTTGACTGCCGTCCATGGTGTAAGCCCATTCGGCGCCAAATTTAGCCACGTCAAACTTATGGGCACCACGACCAATTTCTTCGTCGGGCGTAAACCCAACTTTAATCGGTCCATGTTTGATTTCAGGATGCTTAACCAAATATTCCATCGCGCTAACAATTTCACATACACCTGCTTTATCATCCGCCCCTAACAAAGTTGTTCCATCGGTCGTAATAAGAGTTTGTCCCTTGTAAAGTAATAAATCATCAAAATAGTTTGGTGAAAGGACAATGTTTTCTTCGGCATTTAAAACAATGTCTTTGCCATCGTAATTTTCAACAATTTGTGGGTTGACATTGGCCGCTGTAAAATCGGGTGAGGTGTCAAAATGAGAAATAAATCCAATGGCTGGCACATCGTGTTTGACATTTGAAGGTAAGGTAGCCATCACATATGCATTGTCATCGATACTCACATCTGAGAGACCAATGGCTTCAAGTTCTTTGGCGAGTTTATTGGCCAATTTCCACTGTTTTTCCGTACTAGGTGTTGTATCGGAATTTGGGTCACTTTCGGTATCAATTTTTACGTAGCTTAAAAATCGTTTAAGTATGTGTTGCTTGTCGAGCATTTTGAATGTCTTTTTTCAAAAATAATCATCCCTTCTCAAAGTGGCAAGTGTTGGAGTTCTTTCTTTGTGTAACAATTTAATGTATTTTTGTAGTCCAATAACATTCCATGTACAAGCAAATTATTCGTTCCATTCTCTTTAAGTTCGATCCAGAAGCCGTGCATTATTTTACATTCGGAGCTCTAAAATTAATCTTTAAAATTCCTTTCAGCACACGAATTGCTCGCGCTTTTTTTCAAATCAATCACCCAAAACTCAAACGCGAGTTGTTTGGGCTTAAATTTAACAACCCTGTTGGACTGGCAGCGGGTTTTGATAAAAATGCAGTGCTTTACAATGAATTGGCTAATTTTGGGTTTGGATTCATAGAAATTGGAACCGTCACTCCAAAAGCGCAAGATGGCAACCCAAAAAAGCGTCTTTTTAGACTAAAAGCAGATGCGGGATTGATCAACCGAATGGGATTTAACAATGCTGGCCTTGAGGCCTTGATTTCAAATCTAAAACAAAANAAAAATAAGGTCATTATTGGTGGNAATATTGGAAAAAACACCCAGACNTCACCAGCGCATTATACAGCTGATTATGCGCAGTGCTTTAAAGCCTTACATCCTTATGTGGATTATTTTGTATTGAATGTGAGTTGTCCCAATGTTGGTAGTCATGCCAAGCTTACAGATAAGGATTATTTAGAGGAACTCATTTGCGAAATGAAACGTTTGAATGCTGAATTTGAAGTTCACAAACCCATTCTTTTAAAGATTGCGCCTGATTTAAATCAGGCGCAATTGGATGAGATTATCGGTTTGATTGATAAGACAGAAATTGCGGGGGTGATTGCCTGTAATACTTCTGTTTCTAGAGCCGGTCTTCAAACGACTAAGGCCATTGTGGAAAGCATTGGCAATGGTGGGTTGAGTGGTCAGCCCATTAAATCTAAAAGCACTGAAGTCATTCGTTACCTTTCCAAAAACAGTAAAAAGCCATTTGCTATTATTGGAGTTGGTGGTATCCATTCTGCTGAAGACGCCNTTGAAAAAATGCAGGCTGGCGCCGATTTGGTGCAAATTTATACAGGCTTCGTGTACGAAGGCCCCAGTCTTGTAAAACGCATCAATAAAGCCCTTATAAATCTATAATACAAGCTAATTTTGGATTTCCAAATTTTAATATCTTTTGTTGTGGCAACTGCAGTTCTGGCCTTTTCCCCAGGCCCTGATAATATTTTTGTTTTGATACAAAGCGCTACACACGGTAAAAAAACGGGGATGGCAGTTGTTTTGGGTTTAATGACTGGTTGCTTAATTCATACAAGCCTAGTTGCCTTTGGTCTTTCTGCATTCATTCAATCGAACGAAAGTTTGTATTTTATTTTAAAGCTATTTGGTGCAGCTTATATGCTTTTCTTAGCCATTAGAATTTATAAATCTGATTTGAATTTTAATAAAGATCACAAAAAGGTTAAATGCGATGGGTTTTATGAATTGTTCAAGCAAGGCTTTATAATGAATGTTCTAAATCCCAAAGTTTCTGTCTTTTTTTTAGCCTTTTTTCCTGCTTTTTTATTCAGCGAAACTGTGGAGCTATACAAGCAATTCTATACTTTAGGATTTCTATTCATNNTGACCTCATTCTCAGTCTTTAGTTCTTACGTCTTTCTTTCGAGTTATTTCTCGAAACTATTTTTGAAATCTCCCCAAAGACAGTTACTTTTAAATCGCCTTCAGATGGGTTTTTTTATAGGGATAGCAGTTGTGATATTAAGAGGTTGATCGTTTAATATTTTTCCAACAAGGCGTGTTGCGCTTCTATAGCTGTTTTGAACTCTTTTTTCATACTGCATATTAAGTCTTCAACAGAAGGATTGTCAGAGATGTTTGTAACTCCTTGTCCAGCAGACCAAATGGTGCTCCAGGCTTTGGCTTCTTTTTCCATGGCTGAGAGTTCATTGCCAAAATCTATTTTTTTAGCCCTTGACAGCATTTCTTCAGTAATACCCATGGCTTCTAAACTCGGACGGAGAAAGTTGGCAGAAACTCCAGAAATAGCGGCGGTGTATATAATATCGTTCGCACCAGAATCAATGATCATATTTCTGTAATCTTCGGGTGCTTTACTCTCTTTTGTATTGATAAAGCGAGTACCCATATAGGCGAGATCTGCTCCCATTTGAAGTGCAGAGGCCACATCACGACCATTACTGATACATCCTGACAATAGTATTGTTTTTTTGAAAAACTTTTTAATTTCAGCGACAAACGGCATAGGATTGAGTGTTCCTGCGTGACCCCCTGCGCCAGCACAGACTAAAATAAGACCATCTACACCGGCCTCAGCTGCTTTTTCTGCATGTCTTTTTTTAATGACATCGTGAAACACCATACCACCGTAACTATGAACGGCCCCAACAAGTTGCGGTACAGCTCCTAAAGAAGTAATGATTAGTGGCACTTGGTGTTTGATGCAAATTGCCAAATCGGCCTGTACTCTAGGATTTGTTTGGTGTACAATCAAATTGACGCCAAAAGGCGCTGCTTTTTTCCCCGTTTCACTTTCAAATTCTTTTAGCGCAGTTTTGATTTCAACAACCCATTGTTCAAAGCCTTCAGTAGTTCTTTGGTTGAGCGCGGGGAAAGTACCGACAATACCATTTTTACAACATTCGATAACCAATTTGGGTCCTGATATTAAGAACATTGGCGCTGCAATAACAGGCAATGAAAGCGATTCAAAAAATTTGGGATTTAACATTTTTTATAAAGTATTTAAAATAGGTTTAAATATAATAATTTTTATTTACCATTGAATTCTTAGCAAAAAAATAAATTCCTTAAAATATTATCATATTATGGTCATAATTCTGAGAAATTAACAAATCATTCCGCAGATTATCAATAAAGAAGAGAGCTTTCTTATATTTGCGATGCAATAGAATAGGAGATATGGCTGTAAAACCAAAGTTAGAGCGTTTTAAGCAGAATGTACTGTCGAAGTTTAAAATCTACAACAGTATCTTCATGACATTGCCTTTTGACCAAATTACCAAAACAGGGGTCTTACTGCCGTTGTTTCGTGAAACTTGTGAAAAAGGCTATGCGGCTGGAGAAAACCCCACTACTATTGTTGAAACTTTTTTTCAAAAGTACCAAGCCCGACGTACAAAGAAAAGTCAGATTAAGCTTTTGTTTAGGTTTATTCAATACATTGAACGCCAGGTTGTACTTTTTGATGCCATTGAAGATGCTGCCTTTCCTGTTATTAACAATATGGATGGTATTGGAACACTGCGAAGTTTAAAAGAAAAGGCTTTTTCTGAAAATAAAATTGAAGCACTCAAAGCCTATCTAAATGAATTTAAAGTCCGAATTGTACTAACAGCCCATCCCACTCAGTTTTACCCTGGTTCAGTTTTAGGGATCATTACCGATTTGACGGAAGCCGTTAGAGACAGTGACATGGATCGCATCAACAACCTGTTAGCGCAACTAGGTAAAACCCCATTTTTTAAACATGTTAAACCAACGCCTTATGATGAGGCTGTAAATCTTATCTGGTATTTAGAGCACGTTTTCTATGATTCTTTCGGCTCTATTTTTGATTATATTCAACAAAACGTTTATGACAACAAGGGCTTAAAAAATGAAATCATTAATATTGGATTTTGGCCAGGTGGCGACAGAGACGGAAACCCATTTGTGCTTCCAGACACCACCCTTAAAGTCGCTTCTTTACTTAAAAAGACCCTGCTTAAGAAGTACGTATTAGACTTAAAAAAATTAAAACGTAAGTTAACCTTCAGAGGCGTTGAAGACCGATTGGGAGCCCTTATCCAAACAATCGGTCGCAGTTTGTCAAATCCGGATCTCTTTGATTTTGACTTTTTTGTTGATGAATTAAAAGAAATAAAGAAAATAGTAGCCAGGGAGCATCACGCCCTATACATAAACGACATCTCAAGCTTGATCAATAAAACCCAGCTTTTTGGTTCTCATTTTGCAACTTTAGATGTACGTCAGGACAGCCGCATCCACCATACTGTTTTCTCTGGTATTGTACAAGGCTGTATCGAACAGTCTAACGGTATTTTTCCGGATAATTATCAAGAACTTGATGAGGCGGAGCAAATTGAAGTTATTTCAGATTTAGATGCCACGCTGGATATTTCAATTTTTGATGATGAATTGGTTTATAATACCTTAAAAACGATTCAAGTTGTAAAAACCATTCAATCCAAAAACGGCCCTTTAGGGGCTAACCGCTACATTATAAGTAATAATCAGACCGCACTTAACGTCATGCAGCTTTATGCGATGTTGAAATTAGTTGCTTTCAACGACAAGCTTACCATTGATATTGTCCCATTGTTTGAAACGGTGACCGATTTAGAAAATGCACCCAAAGTGATGGAGCAACTCTACACTAATCAGGCCTACAAGTCGCATTTAAAATCAAGAGGTAATAAGCAAACCATCATGCTAGGTTTTTCAGACGGTACCAAAGATGGTGGTTACTTCATGGCCAATTGGGCTATATTTAAAGCTAAAGAAGCTTTGACAACGATCTCTAAACAATACAATATTGACGTTGTATTTTTTGATGGCCGTGGGGGGCCTCCAGCACGTGGCGGTGGAAAAACCCATCAGTTTTACGCCTCGCTTGGTCCTACAATTCAAGATAGAGAAGTTCAACTTACAATACAAGGCCAGACGATAAGTTCAAATTTTGGAACCCCGGAATCTTCGAAATACAATTTGGAACAATTGATTAGTTCTGGGCTCTCTAACAAACTACAATCGGAAAACAATAAAGGCTTTTTAGATTCAGACCGGGACACTATGAATGCTTTGGCAACACTGAGTTACCAAGCCTACCAAGATTTTAAGAGCCACCCAAAATTCATTCCCTATTTGGAACACATTAGCACCCTTAAGTACTATGGGAAAGCCAATATTGGAAGCCGACCTTCCAAGCGCTCTAAATCGGATGCATTGATTTTTTCAGATTTAAGAGCCATACCTTTCGTTGGCTCATGGAGTCAGCTAAAGCAAAATGTCCCTGGTTTCTTCGGTGTGGGCACTGCCATACAGGCCTTTGAGTCTCGTGGAGAGTTGGATAAAGTGATTGCGCTCTACAACAATTCAAGTTTTTTCAAGACATTGTTGGAAAATAGCATGATGTCACTCAGTAAATCCTTTTTCTCTTTGACCCAATATATGGCCGAGGATGAAGAGTTTGGTCCATTTTGGACCATCATCTATGAGGAATTCAAACTGACTCATGCATTGCTTTTAAAAATCACTGGTTACAAAACATTGATGGAAAATGAACCTAGCGGAAAAGCCTCTATTGATGTGCGAGAATCCATTGTATTGCCTTTGCTCACCATTCAGCAATATGCNCTCAGAANACTACAAGCCTTTCAAAAACAAAAAAGCCCAGACAAAGAACAGATCGAGGTGTTTGAAAAGATTGTGACNCGNACCCTATATGGGATCATCAATGCCAGCCGCAATTCTGCCTAGTTTTTTNTAATAGTAAAAAAAAGCTCAAAAGACATGACATCTCTTGAACTTTTTCTAATCACAAACAAAATATNATTAATGANTTTTTAGAAGGNNTAAACNGCTGCAAANGTTAAAGTTGACATNCTNTCTTCNNTAGTNCCTTCAATNATACCATCATCNGAATCNTCCATTCTAGCNTCAANTATNAANTTTANNTTACNGTCTAANTTGTAATTNCCAGTCANAGTAAAAGCNGNTACAGATNNATCNTCNNCNCCNTCAGNTCCNTNAGTNNNNGTAAANNNTTCTGGNCGTANACCTANAGCAAANGANTCAGAAAANCTATTTTGNAANTANAATGCAAATCCTTGATANCCTGAGNCTNAAGTTCATCTGAATAANNATATGCAGCGTTGATGCCAACGTAGAATGAATCCGTTAANTNAAAACCACCNGTGTANTCAANNNATANANNNTCATNNACNTCCNNTGCTNCAACCCCACCNTAAANAAANTTCAAATANTGTCCTTTNTATCCAATNTGAGCNCCAAACTGAGTTTCNCCNNNTGNNNTNGTGTNTGTCGCTNNTAATTGCATGNCCATTGGTAACNGCAAGCATCAAAGATAAATCTTCAGAGGCTGNATANTCNAGNTTNANACCNGTGTGNGANAATGGNCCTNCATTAAACAAGTAAGATACNGAATANTTNAANTTNGCTGCNGGAGAGATAACTTCATANCCNAAGAANGTNTTNAATTGTCCNGCNGTNACTGTANCNGACTCNCTNANNTTGTANTAAGCATANAATTGATTGATANNTCCNGCCATGTTNGCGTCATNNGCTCTNGGNCCAAAAGCTANNTCTGCAACAACNCCTGATTTNGNTCCGTCGTAGGANAANACAGTNTTNGCCATNCCTAAACCNAATCCATTNGCNTTTTCTGGATNNNCNANCAANAAACCNGGAGCNCCAGNTCCATCTTCAGNATTNNNNGTTNCATAAACGTCTACGGTTCCAGAAATTGAAAGTGCAGCTGCATCNTCCTGTGCAANNGNGATAGTTGTAAAGGAAGCTAATAATAATGTAAAAATCTTTTTCATAATTTATTTTATTAAATGGTTTTTNTTTGATTCNNTTCNAAAANTATACTAATTACATNTANTACCCTAAAAAAATAGGGGTCNAGTATNNTTTTTTATTATAATAATAATATTTNACCCTNAAAATTTAAGGGTATNNAATATTATTATNTAAAAAATATGAATTTNTTATTGTTCTNAGTCAAAATTTTAANGAATCTGTTTATTTTTAAATTATTGATATTNAATTGTCTTTGGNTTTGTTATTAATTGCAAAAAACCATTATTAATTTCTTAAAATATAGCNCCTAAATCGCTTTAAAAATATTTTTAAAAGCGATTAATTACACATCTCGTAATAATTACTCAGCCTTTATAATTTGTTTTTTATTTGTTCATATATTACTAATTGGTTTTACTCAAACAACCATATAACCAATCAACTAATTCATGTTAAAGAAACAAGGAATGTACTTGCCAGAATTCGAGCACGATAATTGTGGTGCCGGATTTATTTGCAGTCTTCAGGGTAAAAAGTCTAATGAGGTCATTCATAAAGCGCTTCAAATTTTAGAACGTCTTGAGCATAGAGGTGCTGTAAGCTCCGATGGGAAAACAGGGGACGGTGCTGGTATTTTAATGGACATTCCTCACGAGTTGTTTCAAAAAGAATGTGCTTTCTCAATCCCAGATTTTGGTCAGTACGCTGTTGGTAATGTTTTTCTGCCTCGTAAAGTCAACCAGCGTTCCTACTGTGAATCTGTTTTTGAAAAACAACTTACCGACCAAGGACTCAAAGTATTGGGCTGGCGTACCTTGCCAGTTGATCCCACTGTTTTAGGATCAATTGCCAAAAAAACGGAACCTTTCACAAAACAAATTTTTGTAGCCAAATCTTCAAAAGAACAGGATGGCTTCGATTTTAATTTAAAACTCTTCATTGCACGTAAGAAAGCGGAACAGGAAATTTACAATTCAAAACTTTCGGAATCAAAATTCTTTTACCTTCCAAGTTTTTCTACTAAAATTATTATTTATAAAGGGCTGCTAATTCCTGAGGACATAAAATTGTATTACAAAGACCTTAGCAATCCTTTGTTTGTGACACGATTGGCATTGGTACACCAACGCTTTTCTACCAATACTTTTCCTACCTGGGATTTGGCACAACCCTTTAGATACATGTGCCACAATGGTGAAATCAACACGCTCAGAGGGAATATTTCAAGAATGATATCTAGAGAAGCCTTGTTAGAAAGTGATTGGTTTGGTGACGAAATTAAAGAGATCCTTCCAATTATTCTTCCAAATAAATCGGATTCTGCTTCCATGGATATGGCCGTAGAGTTGCTTTTAATGACCGGACGCTCCCTGCCTGAAGTGATGATGATGCTCATTCCTGAAGCATGGGAGAAAAATGATGAAATGTCTGCTTCCAAAAAAGCATTCTACGAGTTCAATTCATGCCTTATGGAACCTTGGGACGGGCCTGCTTCTGTTCCATTCACAGATGGAAATTATATTGGTGCAGTGCTTGATCGTAACGGTTTAAGACCTTCACGCTATTCAGTGACAAAAGATGGCTATGTCATTATGTCTTCTGAAATCGGGGTCATCGAAATTGCACCGGAAAATGTTGAATATCATGGGCGTCTAGAACCTGGTAAGATGTTTTTAGTGAATATGGATGAAGGTCGTATTGTAAATGACGAAGAAATCAAGGAAGATATCGCCAAGAAACATCCCTACCAAAATTGGATCGACGAAAATCTTGTTCATCTTAAAGAAATTCCGTACAACGATTGCCCAATTTTTTTAAATCAAGAAAGCTTAGACAAACGAAAAGTATTATTTGGTTACACTCAAGAAGATATCAAAACCATTATTTTACCCATGGCCAACCAAGCGAAAGAGCCTATCGGTTCCATGGGAAGTGACACACCATTGGCCTTATTGTCTAAACGCCCTCAGCTTATTTACAACTATTTTAAGCAGTTGTTTGCTCAAGTTACCAACCCGCCCTTAGATGGCATTCGTGAAGAACTTATAACAGACATCAGTTTAACGCTTGGCGCTGATTTTAATCTTTTTGATGTAAATGATTCCCATTGTAAGAAATTAAAGATTCAAAATCCTGTTATTTCAAAACAAGACCTTGACAAAATTAAAAGCTTTGATAATCCAAATTTTAAGATTGAATCTATTCCAATGGTTTATCCCATTAAAAATGGACACAATGGCCTTGAAGATGCACTTGAGAATCTTTTAAAATATGCTTCTGAGAAAATAGATAGTGGAACCAACATACTCATTTTATCAGACAGAACTGTAAGCAAGGATTTAGCGCCCATCCCTGCACTTTTAGCGTGCTCTTTCATAAACAGCGGTTTGCAAAAACTAGGAAAGCGCTCTAAATTAAGTATCATTATTGAGTCTGCTGAACCCCGAGAAGTTCATCATTTTGCCCTTTTGTTTGGCTATGGTGCTAGTGCCATAAACCCTTATATGGTCAATGAAATCATAGAAGATGAAGTAAAGGCTAGAAATCCCGAAGCGAATATTGAAGATGCGATTTATAACTACAATAAAGCTGTTGGGAAAGGCATCCTGAAGGTAATGAACAAGATTGGGATTTCAACTCTCAATTCCTANAGGGGTTCTCAGTTATTTGAGTGNATCGGAATCAACACCCAAGTGGTTGATAAATACTTTCCAAAGACCGCAACCCGAATACAGGGTGTTGATTTACATCAACTTGAGAAAGAAATTTCTAAGCGCTATCAACGTACCTACCTAAAAAAAGATATTGATGCTAATTTAGACCTGGAAATAGGGGGGCAGTACCGTTGGAGACGCAACGGAGAACCACATCTTTTCAACCCACTCTCCATCGCTAAACTACAAGATTCTGTTCGGACCAATAAACCGCAAAAGTATAAAGAATATTCCGAGCTTATAAACAACCAGTCTAAACAACTAATGACCATTCGTGGTTTGTTTGAGTTTTCTAATTACGATCCCATTTCAATTGATGAGGTGGAACCTTGGACCAATATTGTAAAGCGCTTTAAAACAGGTGCCATGTCTTACGGCTCTATCAGTAAAGAAGCTCATGAAAATTTGGCCATCGCGATGAATCGAATTGGCGGTAAGAGTAATTCAGGTGAAGGAGGCGAAGACCAAGAACGTTTTTATAAAGATTCCAACGGGGACTGGAAAAACAGTGCCATCAAACAAGTTGCTTCTGGCCGTTTTGGTGTGACCTCCAATTACTTAACAAATGCCAAGGAAATACAAATCAAAATGGCACAAGGGGCCAAGCCTGGAGAAGGCGGTCAGTTGCCAGGCTCAAAGGTAAACCCTGACATTGCCAAAACCAGAAATTCAACGCCCTATGTGGGATTAATTTCACCTCCTCCCCATCATGATATATACTCCATTGAGGACTTATCTCAATTGATTTACGATTTAAAATCTGCCAATCGAGAAGCTAGAATCAATGTAAAACTTGTTTCTGAAGTCGGGGTAGGAACGGTTGCTGCGGGTGTGGCAAAAGCGAAAGCTGATGTGGTGCTTATTTCCGGTTATGATGGTGGAACAGGCGCCTCACCCTTAACATCTTTGAAGCATGCTGGACTGCCCTGGGAGTTAGGCCTTTCTGAAGCCCAGCAGACCCTGGTAATGAATGATTTAAGAGGCAGAATTGTGGTTGAATGTGACGGTCAGCTAAAAACCGGGCGTGATGTTGCTATTGCTTGTCTTTTAGGTGCTGAAGAATTTGGTTTTGCTACCGCACCTTTGGTCGCCTCAGGTTGTATAATGATGCGAGCTTGCCATCTTAATACCTGCCCAGTAGGGATTGCAACTCAAAATCCAGAACTTCGTAAAAAGTTTAAAGGCAAACCCGAACACGTGGTTAATTTTATGTATTTCGTAGCACAAGAATTGAGAGAAATAATGGCCAATTTAGGATTTAGAACGGTAGATGAAATGGTTGGTAAAGTTGAAAAATTAGATCGCAACAAAGCCATACAGCACTACAAATCTAAAGGCATTGACCTAACGCCTATTCTACATAAAGTTGAGGTTGCTGAAGTTGTTCAGCTTTTCAATACTTCTAATCAAGATCATCAACTTGAAAAGGCCTTAGATTTTGAAATCATTAACAAAGCACATCCTGCCTTGTTTAGAAAAGAACCTACTGTTTTAGATCTAAACATCAATAATGAAAATAGAGCGGTAGGCGCCATCTTAAGCAATGAGATTTCAAAAATTTACGGATCACAAGGGTTGCCGGATAATACTTTAAAAATCAATTTTACTGGATCAGCAGGTCAAAGTTTTGCTGCCTTTGCGACCAAAGGACTGACACTTAATGTTATTGGAAACACCAATGATTATTTAGGTAAAGGACTCTCTGGGGCAAAAGTCGCCATTCGTGTTCCTGATGAATCCACTATAGTTCCTGAAGAAAATATCATTATTGGAAATGTCGCTTTGTACGGCGCAACTTCTGGTGAGGTTTACATAAATGGAAATGCCGGTGAGCGTTTTTGTGTTCGAAATTCAGGCGCTACAGCCGTTGTTGAAGGCATTGGAGACCATGGTTGTGAATACATGACCGGAGGAGTCGCGGTTATCTTAGGAGACGTTGGTCGTAATTTTGGTGCAGGTATGAGTGGTGGGATTGCTTATGTATATGATCCCCATAAAACATTTAAAAACCGATGTAATCAAGAGGGTTTAAACTTAGATCCATTATCTGATGGCTCAGATTTAAGTGAGCTCAATCAACTCATTGAAAATCATTACAATGCGACCTTGAGCCCTCTAGCCCAACGCATTTTAGAAGAATGGGAAACCGCTCAAAAGGATTTTGTAAGAGTTTTTCCGGAAGAATACAAACAAGCATTGATTAGACTAGAAAAAGAAAACCTTGTAAAGAAAAATTAAAATGGGAAAAGTTACTGGATTTTTGGAATACAAGCGTATAGATGAGTCTTATGATGCAGTCAAAGAACGTGTTAAGCATTATAAAGAATTCACCATTCCTCTAAATCAAAAGACCCTTAAATCCCAAGGAGCGCGTTGTATGGATTGTGGCATCCCGTTTTGTCACAGCGGTTGTCCTTTAGGAAATTTGATTCCTGACTTTAACGACAATGTATATTTGGGAAATTGGGAAAAAGCCGCGAAAATTTTACATTCAACAAATAATTTTCCTGAATTTACTGGACGTCTTTGTCCAGCACCTTGTGAACAAGCTTGTGTTTTGGGCATCAATGAAGACCCTGTTTCTATAGAAAATATTGAAAAAAATATCGTAGAGGTTGCTTTTGAAAAGGGCTGGATTAAAGCCCGAAAACCAGCAATCCTTACAGGAAAAACTGCAGCTATTGTAGGCTCTGGGCCATCTGGTTTGGCTGCTGCTCAGCAACTTAATCGAGTTGGGCATTCCGTAACGGTTTTCGAAAGAGACTCTAAAGTAGGCGGTCTTTTGCGCTACGGGATTCCAGATTTTAAACTTGAAAAACAAATTATTGACCGTCGTATTGAAATTTTAAAAGAAGAAGGTATTGTGTTCAAAACCAATACAGAGGTTGGTGTAGACATCTCCATTGAAACTTTAAAATCTGATTTTGATGTATTGTTACTCTGTGGTGGGGCATCCGAGCGGCGAAAACTTCCTATCAAAGGCACCGATTTAAAAGGAGTGGTTCAAGCAATGGATTTTTTAAAGCTGAATAATGAATACGTTGATGGTTTAAGATCTTTTGAAGATATTATTACAGCGACTGATAAAAATGTCATTGTAATTGGTGGTGGAGATACAGGTTCCGATTGCATAGGAACTTCAAATCGTCACGGTGCAAAATCCGTTACAAATTTCGAAATTCTAGGCAAACCAACAAAAGGTCGCCCTGCGAATCAACCTTGGCCATTTTGGCCCATGAAAATGAAGACAAGTTCCTCACATCAGGAAGGTGTTCAGCGATTTTGGAGTATTTCAACTAAAGAATTTCTAGGGGATGAAAACGGAAACTTAACGGGTCTTGTGACTTGCGAAGTGGAGTGGATTTTTAAAGAGGGAGAACGCCCTCAACTCAAACAACTTCCAGGGACTGACAAAACATGGCCTTGTGATTTGGTACTTCTAGCGCTTGGATTTACAGGTCCAGGAACTCCTATTGTTGAACAACTTGGTTTAGAAACNGATTTTAGAACCAATATCAAAGCCACCACCAATGACTATAAAACCAATGTAGACGGTNTTTTTGCTGCTGGGGACATCCGCAGGGGGCAGTCCTTAATTGTATGGGCTATTTCGGAAGGTAGACAGGTTGCACATCATATTGACACTTACCTTATGGGGCATTCTGACTTGCCTTTAAAGGATGACAACGACCTTCCAAAAGTCTAATTAATTTTACAACAGTTTTTTGATTTAACAACTAATTAGCTTTGTTAATTTTTTGATAAACCAAATATTAAATTGATGGGTTTGTTTTATTATTGTTAGATAAATTAAATATATACTACACAAATGATACCTTACTTTTATAAAATTATTTGTTTTTTATCAATACCTTTTATTTTTGGGAGTATCCCAGAAAGTGAAACTAACGACTTTCAAGGACAGGCAGTTTATATATCAAAATCAAGATTGGAATTGGGGCGCTGGGGGGCACGTATGAGCGAGGCACAAAAAAAAGACATTGCGATTCGTCTCAAAAATCGTTTGGAAAAAGAATTTACATTGACCTTTGATAAAGAAGCGTCTTTGTTTGTTGAAGAAGAACAATTGGATGCGATTTCAGGGGCTACAGATTCCTGGGGTAAAAACTTTTCTGCAGGTGAAAATTATAAAAATGTAAAAAATAATTCACAAATTCAGCAGCAAGAATTCTACGGAAAGAAATTTTTAATTAAAGACATACTNCAACCCATCGATTGGACCTTGGGCAGTGCCACAAAGAAAATAGGTAATTATACATGTTACAAAGCCACCACGTTTATACCAACAGATGATTTATTGTGGTACTCTTTTTCTTGGAGTCGCATGCGTAAACCTGAAGATGCCACTGAATCCGATGAAGTTAGCGAAACACAAGTAGAGGTAACTCAAGTTGAAGCTTGGTATACACCACAAATTCCAGTACGTCATGGCCCCTCTGATTATTGGGGACTCCCTGGCTTGATCTTAGAGGTAAGTGCTGGAGAAACAACCATGTTGTGTACTAAGATTGTTTTAAATCCAAATGAAAAAATTGAAATAAAAGCTCCTAGAAAAGGGGATGTGCTTGCCAAAGCTGAATATCAAGATTTAATTCAAAATAAAATGCTTGAATTTAGAAACAATCGTATGAGACGCCGATAATTGTTAATTTATATTGGTAATTTTACAATTAACAATTAGTATAACGGCCATGACAAAATTTNCCNTAAATTATATCNTTCTNAGTACCTTTCTGTTTACAAATTGTAATAATACANNTGTCTTAAAAGTTTCTAGTTCATCCCCAAAGAATGTCATTTTTTTAATCAGTGATGGTGCGGGACTTTCACAGATTTCTTCAGCTTACTACTTTAAAGATAGTTCGGTTCATTATTCCCGTTTTAAGCACATTGGACTCATTCAAACCCATTCTTCAGATAGCGATATTACCGACTCTGCGGCCTGTGGTACAGCCTTCGCAACTGGAAAAAAAACTTACAATGGTGCNATCGGAGTTTTGGATGATTTTACAAGGGTTGAAAATCTTGTTGAAATCGCCTCTGCAAAAGGGGTTAAATCTGGAATAATTTCGACGTCTTCTATCACCCACGCCACTCCAGCATCCTTTTATGCCCATGTGGTGAGTCGCAACCAAGAAAACGAAATTGCAAAACAGCTCTCAGAGTCCGATGTAGATTTTTTTGCAGGAGGTGGGATAGATTTTTTTATTCANGGAGCAGAGCGTCAAAACCTATTTGATATCTTAGGTTCTAAAGGTTTTACATTGAATACTAAAGAATTAGACGCATTTAAAACCATTAAAAACAAAAACAAATTAGCCTACCTTTTAGCAGATAAGTCCATGCCTAAGATGCTTGACGGAAGAGGCGATTTTTTAAAGAATGCAACGCTTCTTGGGATTGAATTTTTAAATCAAAATGACCAACCTTTTTTCATGATGTCGGAAGGCTCTCAAGTCGACTGGGGCGGACACGCGAATGATGCTGAATATTTAATATCTGAGCTTATAGATTTCGATGAAACAATAGGAGCCGTTTTAGATTTCGCTGAAAAAGATGGAGAAACTTTGGTGATTGTAACTTCCGACCATGAAACAGGTGGTTTTACGCTTTCAGGTAAAAAATATACCGATGTCAATGGAAATATTCATAATGATTATCGAACCATTGATCCAAGTTTTTCAACTGGAGGACATTCGGCTACTTTAATACCTGTTTTTGCTTATGGCCCTGGATCTGAAGAATTTAAAGGGATTTATGATAACACGGATATTTTTTATAAAATATTGAAAATTACCAATTGGAAAAATTAAATAAAAAGAANGCTGGTAATAAAAATTAACCCCCCAACAACCATTGCAATCAAGCTNAAAGGTAAAATGTCTTTAGCTTTTAAACCAGTGATAGCCAGTAGGGGNAATGCCCAAAAAGGTTGAAGCATATTTGTNAATTGATCTCCGTAAGCTAAAGCCATTATTACTTTTTGTATTGGAACTCCTAAATTAATAGCAGCATCAATTATAATAGGCCCTTGTACAGCCCATTGACCTCCACCACTTGGTACTAATATATTTACTATCCCAGCGCTTATCAAAGTGTAAATTGGTAATGTCGTTTGGTTTGATATTGAAATAAAAAACTCTGACATCAATAAAACTAAACCACTTTGTTTCATAATACCCATTATCCCAAAATACAGAGGAAATTGTATTAAAATTCCTGCTGCGCCACTAATTGCATTTTTTAAAGCTGACAGAAAAGAAATAAAATTTTGGTGCATTATTATAGCACATCCAAGCATAAATAAATTTAATATGTTTGGAGAAATTTCCAGNCTTANGATTTTATCACTATGGACAAAAAATAAGGTTATTAAAATAAACCCCCCAAAGATATATGCAACAGTCTTTGATTCATCAATTTTTAAATGAAGATCAGTGTGTTTGATTATTATATCTCGATCATAAATTTCAAGTTCATAGTCTTTTGGTTTTACTAGTTTATTTATCACCCAAAATACTAGTGGAATGATAACAAATATAAACCCATAGGTGACTAAATTAGAAGTGCTAAATACAGTTTCATTTAATCCAATTGTACTTGGTAAACTATTTATGATANTATTATCAGTAACANCTGTCATCAATTCTTTAATATGATTTTTTTCTGAGGCTTTTATTGGAGCAGAACCACTTATTCCACCATGCCAAACCATTAAACCNACATATCCNGCAGCTCCTAACAAAGGATAATAAATTTTAATATTGTTTTTTTTACAGTGTTCTCCGATAGTTCTTGTAAATATTGCACCTAAAATTAAGCCAAAACCCCAGTTAAAAAATGCTGCAAATAGTGTGACTGTAGATAAAATAACTACCGCTTGAGAAGATGATTTAATTCTGACGGTTAATTTATCAATCAAATAACTAACAGGTGAACTGAGCACTAGTATATGCCCAAGAATTAAAATTAAAATCATTTGATAGGCAAAAACCAAAAGTGAATTGTTCCACAATCCATTTTCCCAATATGAACATATTTCTAATAAATAACCTATTTCACCTTCACTATTGGTAAATATAAAAGCACAAAGAATTGTTATCAAGGTTAGACATACCGCAATGGTAAATGAATTTGGTATGTAAGATTTAAATAATTTTTCNATGTTATTTAAAACCTTCATATTANNGTAATTAAACTTTTAATTATTGTTTTANAATTTTAAATGTAGAAGTGATGCCTTTATTTTCAATTTTAATAANATAAATACCTTTATTTAGTACACTAAGGTCAACCATGTTCGTATTATNAACTTTTATCAAATTTTGGCCGAGCAATGATAATATTTCAACAGAGTAAATTGAG
Organism: Formosa sp.; assembly: GCA_002684355.1. Lineage (GTDB taxonomy): Bacteria > Bacteroidota > Bacteroidia > Flavobacteriales > Flavobacteriaceae > UBA3537. The sequence goes on along the minus strand of NYVA01000008.1, from coordinate 8,626 downwards.
CTATTGCCACTAATATATANTTTTTCCTTTACNGGATTTGGGTNAATTTTAATAATGTCACGATTTTTGTCTGAATTTGTAAGCCCATCACTATTTATGGCATTAGGACTCCCATTTTCATTAATACAATCCCAATTTTCAGCTAATTCATTGTCTAAATCTGGTGTTTTTAACTCTAATGTGTTTCCAGTTTTATCGGCACAATTTGGCCAAGGTAATTCGGATTCATACGCAACTTCGTCTATAAGGGTACCTTCAGAATTATAAAGCCTTACTGAATCTGTTTTTCCAAGNCCAAATCCCAATTCTCCAATGTATGGNGTGTCCGGAAATAAACTCANAAAATCAGATTCGTCTTTTACCACAATTAAAAAGCCATTGTCTTGAATTTGTGTGCCTTCAGGAATGACAAAAACATGCGTGTCATCACTGTCTTTTATTTGCCAATTTGAAACATCAACAGCGAATGTCATGGGATTGTATAATTCGATCCAGTCGTCAGGGTTAAAATCATCGCTTGATCGGTAATTAATTTCATTGATNACTAGTGAAGTGGGAATAGAACTAAAATTTGGAATAACTTCAAAGGATCCTGATAAATAAATATTTATGGTTTTTTGGGTGGAATATAAGTCACCACTCCAATGCGAGAATTCGTATCCAGCTTCTGCAATGGCTTCTAGCTTTATTNGAACTGTTTCAAAATAATCTCCCGTCCATGACAGTTCTTGAATATTTANATTTTCATTAATTTCAACCTTGCCTTTACTTATATCCTCGTTTGTAATGGTTATTGGATGGAAATTAGGAAGGTTAAATTGATTTTTTATGTGCTCTTTCACAATGGGGGGTCTTTCACTCGCAAAATTACGCAATGCCCACTGGTAGAATCCGATATGACCATTTACATCTGTAATTTCATAACCCACCGATGGGTCATCNTTCCATCGTTCAAAATGAGCATTTATTTCTGGCTGAATCGTGCCGTATATCTCATTGATGTGTTGGATGACATTGCTGCTTAAAAACCGAGTATTTAGTTCATCAGCATAGCGATTGATAAACTGATTTCTAAACGAAATATTGGTTATCAATTTTCTAAAGAGTAATGTAGACCAGGCTGGATTAGGCCAATCTGGGCCATTTGGATTTAAAGAAAATTCAAGTGTATTTTCATTGAAATTACCCCAATTCCACCAGGGTCCAAAGCCAAAATCAGTATCATACATGATCCAACGCCATTTNGTGTCTGGGTGCTTCCAAAATTTAATATTATTGCCTGGCCAATCCGTGTTATTTATAAATATATTGGTCGCTTGATACAGGGCGTAGTGTTTGAGATCTATTCTTTCGCTTACGTATTCAAAATTTGAATNATTGGATAAATCGGTCGTTTCAATGTAATCAATTAATGCATTGTATTCGTCGTTATCCCCTTCNATGATTTCAGCATTATTTGTCAAAAGCGTGATGTTTTCAGCGTCAACTCCGTGTTTAGAGGCCAGCATGTGTTCATTGGTCTTCTCTCTAAGGTTGTAAAATCCCCAATACTCTCCATTTATATAGGTNGCAACAGGATTATGNTCCTGAAAATCTAAACCTGAGCCTCGCATTAAGCTGGTAAGCATGNTGTCTTTCATNTTAGATCTCAACCAATCTTGTCCAGAACTTCTCAAAACAAATGCTTCAAATTTATTATAAGAAAGATTATCAAAAAAGGAATGTTCAAACTTGGAATCACCATATTGACCTCTTGCATAAATCGCAAGGGAGCGTTGTCCGTTCTGACCCCGGCTCCAACCTCCGAAAATTTTCACACCTGCATTAAATTTAGCAAACTCATTACTGTTATTTTTATAAAACGAAAACTGAATTGGGCGTTCCCAATCTTCCCAAAAATTAGCCCCAAAATATGGTTGCCATGTATCAAAAGTTCCTTCTGGGCCAAAGACGTAAATACCGCTTTCATCATCAAAGAAATCCTCTGGGTCAACTGTTAGTAACATCACATCCATGTTGTGATTGGCTCCGAAAACATAAGATTCCGTTGAAACTTTTGAGGGTAAATAATTATTAGTGTTTGAGAAAATTCCAGCTCGTACGCTTTTGTTTTGTGAAATTGCAATAGGCCATGTATATTCAGTTGAGGATAATTGCGGTGCGCTTCCATCAGTTGTATATCGAATGTGTTGAGTTGGCGTATTACCAGATAAAGATAGATTAAAAGGATTTTGTAAAATGCCACCATTCTGAGAAAAAATAACTTCATTTTGAATAGTTCCTAAAAATTCTTGGTCATCATTTTGATATCCAGGTGTTGTTTGTAAATAGCTAACGAGATTTTCAGTAACATTTGATATCCCAACAGAAGTATTAGGGGGCAATCCTTCAACAATCATTTGGTCAACAACAGTTCCAATATTGTTTGATAGCGTTAACGTTTCAGAATCTGTTGAAATTTTAAAATTTGTATGAAAGGGATTTTCATCACTTAAGTTCAAAATTTCTGGGGGTTCAGTTCCAGAGCTATTTGGAGCTATGTAAATTGCTGATAGAAATGGAATGATAGTAAAATCAGACGAAGTATCACTTATGTTGTGCGCCTGAATAGCCAAAACGTTTTCACCTTCAATTAAAATAGAACTAAAATTAGAAATGGTGAAGCGATCCGGTAGACCTCCGCCATAGATTTGCGCTTCATGTTCTGTAGAAATGTCATTTGAGTTGTAGGGGGGGGGTACGCCTCCTATGTTAGCACGTGCCACTTCAATACCATTAATATAGGCTACAAATGCATCATCATAGTCTACATCTAAAATTAAAGCCTGTAAATCTTCGAGGTTGGTAATGTTAAAATTTCGCCTAATATACACAGACTGCGTACCTCCAGGAATAATAGTATTGTCGTCTCCGTCACCATAACCAAACCCACTGGCTCCATTAGACCAACTTGAGGCGTTATAATTTAAATTTTTCCAATTTGGATTTGGCTCCGAATTAGGAATGATATACTTAAAAAAATCGCCTTGATTAATAACTGTTCTTGAGTAAGTGTTAAAATTGCGGTCTTTGCCAGAAGCCCACAACAATAAATAGTTATCCGGGGCAAGTGTAATAGCTGGGAGNGNCCACATGTCANNNGNTTCCANATCATCAGAAATAGTCCAATTTTCTAAGGAAACATTTTGCGTTCCATAATTGTGAAGTTCAAACCAATCTGGGCTGTCTCCATCTTNGTCAAAATAAACANAGTTNGAGGAGACTNCCTCATTNATNCTTATAGATTGTGCATTNAATATAAATCCACTAAATAANATAAAAAAGAATGATTTTAATTTGATCATAATTNNTTAAAAAAAATTCAAATTATNTATGTTGTAAAGATATTNATTTACAACTAAAACAAACGGTCCTAAATCCCAAATGCTCTAANGAGGTNCTGGGNTCTGTGGCCATTCTTGATGAAACCCTATAGCTTGCGCAATACGAATCATTGCATAAAAAAGANCCCCCTCTAATTACTTTCTCNTCAATATAAGGGTTGTTAGGGTTGTATGCATTGTCGGCACCTTTAGGGTTGTCTGTGATATNGTTTTTTGAACAAGCCTTGTAATAATTAATGTTGTACCAGTCACTGGTCCATTCCCATACGTTTCCAGANATTTCGTACAATCCAAAATCATTGGGTGGAAAAGATTTAACGGGGGCACTTTTTTCAAAGCCATCGGCCTGAATATTTGTTACAGGAAATTCACCTTCCCAGCTGTTTACATAGCTTGAGAGTGAATTAGAAAGGTCTCCCCAGAAATAGATTTTATTGTGTTTGCCACCGCGTGCAGCATATTCCCATTCAGCTTCTGTGGGTAAACGACGCCCTGCCCANTCACAATANGAAATAGCGTCTTCATGAGAAACNTGTACAACCGGGTAATTTTCTTTGCCTTTAATACTGCTNCCAGAGCCTTCAGGTTCTTTCCAATTTGCGCCANNACTCNANCGCCACCATTGCGNAAAGTCATATAAATTTGGAACNGATTCTTTTGCTTTTTTAAATAATAAAGAGCCTGGTTTTAANAATGAATCATGTGGTTTAGGANNTCCTNTAGGAANTTGTAATTTNATCANNTCCCAATCAANTNGACGCTCGGCAGTAGTAACATAGGNAGTCGCTTCAATAAATTTCGAAAATTGTGCATTGGTAACCTCTGTGGCATCCATATAAAAACCATCGACCTTAACGGTATGTTTTGGTTTTTCGTGGGNCAGTGCTTTGTAATCTTTTNCAGAAGCACCCATNTCAAACACNCCNCCAGGGATCCAAACCATACCNTCAATGGCTGGTTTTACGTTTNTGCTTTTATTTTCATCTNTGCAGCTGCAAAAGAGGAAGCACAAANCAAACGCTAATTTTAAANAAAATNGCTTAAACATTTATATAATTAAAAATTATTTTGGAAATACAATATTAGCTTTTATCTTTCGCATTATCACNAAACATCNTCATTAATAATATGCTTTGCACCAAATTTAATAGACNATAGGTTCTAAAAAATATTATTTTTGGCTTTTAACTAATTTCTTATACTATCAATTACAATAAATTATTTTTNGCCATTGTAGGCTTTTCTTTCTTGGCCGAAGCTCAAGAAATAAGTNCTCCGCCAAACNTACTGTTTATNGCAGTTGATGATTTNAAACCCACCATTGGAGCCTANGGAGATNCCATGGCTNAAACNCCNTACTTGGANGCACTNTCNGAGTCGCTCNACNCTTTTTTTAAANAANCANACTCAACAAGCNATNTGTGGTCCNTCAAGAGCCAGNATTATGACNGGCAAGCGNCCAGATTATACCAAAGTTCGAGATTTAAAAACNAANATGCGNGANATGGTTCCNNANATTGTCACCATNCCACAATATTTAAAAGACCANGGNTATNANACCGTTGGATTNGGTAAGATTTTTGATCCCCGNTGTGTTGATGAATTNAGAGACAAACCNTCTTGGTCAGTTCCATNTNTNCCNGANCANAAATTNGATTATCCAGATGCTTATGGACCACCAGCNATNGGATTTTATCAAAATCCNGAGATTAAGNAAAAAATAAGGATTCTAAGAGATGAAGCAAAATCAAAAGGCGAAAAAAACNTTGGGAAGTATGTAAGAGACCGCTACAAACCTCCATTTGCAATGAGCACTGCTCCAGACGCAGCCTACGTAGATGGCGCTTTGGCTGTTGAAGCAAATAAATTATTAGATGAATTTCAAACTAAAACTTCAAAGCCCTTTTTTCTTGCCGTTGGTTTCAAGCGCCCGCACTTGCCATTTACAGCGCCTAAAAAATATTGGGACCTTTATGATGCTACAAAAATCGAAATTTCAAAGTATCAGCAAGACTCAGAAGACGGCCCCAGCATTGCTTACCATAGCTCTGGAGAGCTGCGTTCATATATTACGCCTGAAATTACTTATGAAATTTCTAAAAACAACCGGGTTATTTTGTCTGAGGATTTACAAAAAAATCTCATACACGGCTATTATGCAAGCACGAGTTTTATCGATGCTCAAATAGGTAAAATTATGGCAAAATTAAAAGCCACCGGTCTGGACCAAAATACCATCATTGTGGTTTGGGGAGACCATGGTTGGCATCTAGGAGACCACGGACTTTGGAATAAACATTCTAATTTCGAACAGGCCACACGTTCGCCATTAATTATATACGACCCCAGAGTAGAAAAACCAATAAAAATTGCATCTCCTACAGAATTTGTAGACCTCTTTCCAACAATATGTGATGCTTTAGGCTTGGAAATTCCAAGTAATTTAGATGGGGTGAGCTTACTTCCACTTGTCAAAGGTAAACAGTTATCCGTTAAACCTTTTGCTGTCAGTCAGTATAAAAACTCTAATAAAACCGGCTATAGCTTTCGAACGGATCGCTACCGTTACACTGTCTGGATAGCAGATAAGAAGAGTACGGATCCCATTTTCCAAAGTGATATTTTTGCTGAGGAGCTTTACGATTATAAAACAGACCCGAACGAAACTAAAAATCTTTCCGCTGATGCCGAAAAAGCCAGTTTAATGCGTAGGTTCCAAAAATTGGCGGCTAATTTCTTCAACAAACAAAGTGAAATACCATTCAAGAATCTAATTGAGAAACCCCAAAATAAGCTTAAGATTGGTGCGACGTTGAACCACTACGGATTGAATTCAAAAAAAGAAGAACTTTTTCTAAAAGATTTTAAATTTTTAACGCCCGCTAATGCTGCCAAGCAATCACGTTTACATCCTAACCCAGACGTTTGGCAGTGGGACCGAACCGAAGATTTTTTAGAATTCTCCAAAGACAATCAGTTGACAGTTCGAATCCATGGTCCAATCAGTCCACAAGCTTCCAAATGGGCCAAAGAAGACCACAGAACGGCCAAAGAATTAGAAGGTGTAATGGTAGATTTCATGACTGCTTCTGCCAAACGCTACAACCAAGAGCCGAATGTAAAGTATATGGATGTTGTTAATGAAACTATTTTGCCTAACGGCGATTGGTTTGGTCCTAAGAAAGGAACAAATTTATGGGAGAATCCGTGGCTAAAAATGGGATTAGATAAAAATGGTTTTCCAAATTATATTGTCAAAGCTTTTGAAATCGCTACAGAGCACGCTCCAAATGTAAAATTGGTTTACAATCAAAATGCGGGCATGCAAAAGCCTATGTGGAATAAAGTGAAGGAAACGATTCTTTACTTGCGTTCAAAAGGGTTACGCGTTGATGGAATCGGATGGCAAGGTCACTTAAAACTTAGTAGGACAACAGGCCAATTTGTTGACAATACAGACCAAGCCATGTTAGATTTATCAAAGCTTATTGACTGGGCCCACGCTAATAATTTAGATTTTCATGTGACTGAATTGGATTTTAAGGTAACTAATATGTCAAATTTATCTACTGAATTACAAATTCAAGCACAATTGTATCAAAAAATTATAAATGTTTTACAATCCAAAGTTGATTCTGGAGTGGTAACTCTAAATCTTTGGGATTTGGGACAACGTCTTAAAATACCTAGCACGTATTTCCAGTCAATTTACGATTCGAATTTTAATCCGACACCGGCCTATACAGTCATTAAAAATGCGATAATTAACAATCAATAATATCATGCGTACACTAAAAATACAATTCAGTATCTTATTGCTTTGTAGTTTCTTTCTTGGAACCTCACAAAATGAAACTCCAGAATACTTAAATCCCAATATTTCTGTAGAAAATCGTGTCAAAGACTTGATGGATAGAATGACTCTGGAAGAAAAGGTTTATCAAATGAACCAATTTGTAGGATTGGACCATATGAGCAAAGCAGAAAAAGATTTAACGGAAGAAGAATTGAATTCTAACGATGCCCAGGGTTTTTACAAGGGTTTGTTTAGCGATGATGTTGCAGAAATGGCACGCCGTGGGGAGATCGGTTCTTTTTTACATGTTTTGACCGCTGAAGAATCCAATTTACTTCAAGAGCTTGCAGCAGAGTCAAGGTTGAAAATTCCACTGCTCATTGGAATTGATGCCATTCACGGCAATGCTTTGGTTTCAGGAACTACTGTTTACCCTTCTCCAATTACGCTGGCTTGTACTTGGGAAGATTCCTATCTTGAAACCATTGGTATGCAAACTGCAAAAGAAATGCGCGCCACTGGCTCCCAATGGACTTTTACACCTAATATTGATATCCTTAGAGATCCGCGTTGGGGTCGTGTGGGTGAAACTTTTGGTGAGGATCATTATTTGGTTGGTAACCTAGGTGCGGCCATGATTCGAGGATTTCAACAAAACGATTTTACAGGTACCGAAAAAGTGATTGCATGTGCCAAACATATGATTGCTGGGGGAGAACCTGTCAATGGCCTAAATGCAGCACCCATGGATGTGTCAATGAGGACCTTGAAAGAAGTACATTTAAAGCCTTACAAAAAAGCCATTGATGCAGGTGTTTACTCCATTATGGCGGCGCACAATGAGCTGAACGGTATCCCCTGTCACATGAATTCTTGGCTCATGACAGACCTGTTTCGAAAGCAATGGGGCTTTAAAGGGTTTTATGTTAGCGACTGGATGGATATTGAACGCATTGAAACCTTACATCAAGTGGCTGGAAGCCTCAAAGAGGCTTCTTATTTGTCTGTGAATGCAGGGATGGACATGCATATGCATGGTGTAAAGTTTCCTGAAGCCGTTGTCGCTTTGGTAGAGGAGGGGACCTTGCCTTTGAGCCGCGTAAACGAGGCTTGTAAAAAAATATTAACTGCTAAGTTTAGACTTGGATTGTTTGAAAACAGAACAGTTGATTTGAATGTTATTAAAGACAAAATTTTTACTACTGAGCACCAACAAGTTGCCCTTGAAACGGCTCAAAAAGGAATTGTTTTATTAAAAAATAAAGGGCTTCTACCACTTGAAAAAACAACGTCTAAAAAACGTATTTTAGTCACTGGTCCCAATGCAAATAATCAAACCATATTGGGAGACTGGCATGCAGCACAGCCCGAAGAAAACGTGATTACAATTTTTGAGGGTCTTAAACATGTTGGTAATCAAAATGGTTATGAAGTCGAATTTTTTGAT
>NYVA01000007.1 GCA_002684355.1 Formosa sp. | reverse complement strand
ATGTGTGTTGATGAAACATTGATCAACTTAGAAACGGCTTGCCTTGCAGTAGTTGACCCTGTTTGTGGTTGTGATGGAAACACATATAATAATAGCTGTGAAGCTTTTAACTGGTATGGTGTGATTTCATATGCAGATGGTTCTTGCGACTAACATCACAAACAGTAATCCAAACTAAATGAAAAAAATACTTCACTTAGTCAACATTTTAAATTACTACGGATTATACTTTGATGTAAGAATTAGCAGATATAATTATATCAGAGTTAGATTTTTCTAATACTTGTCCAAATTTACTAATAGTAAAAGGAACTATAGGTAATTTAATTCTTGATTTTTTAATTTAGGAAACCATAGGAATATCTTATTCTTAAATTCAGCTATTGCTGGTGCACCTAAATGGATTAAACTTACATTGATTATATTTGATTGTTAAAACCAATGAACTAAAGTCAAACATTATGAGCAGTAAATTTTTTGGGAACAAAACAGTAAAACAAAGCGAGAATAAGAGTGGGGTTAAATCAAAATTTAGCAACCAAAACAAAAGAAAAACAACCGCGGTTAGGAAAACAGGACGCGGTAAATAAGGCGTTTTTCAGACTTTTAAATTAGCAAGAGATAGGCGCAATTTTTGAAAAGGGGGATAAACACGTGTTACAATGTAATAAACCGTGTTACAAATTTTTTATAATCTTGGTCTATACTTTTTTACAATTTATATTTAATAATATAGTGTTTTTTGTGTTTTGTTTAACAACTAAGCCGTTGTATTGAAAAAATAATTTTTAATAAAAAATAAAACAATGAAAAAAAGGCGCCTTAGGAGGTGCCTTTTGAAAATAAGAAAGTATAAATACCATACTGTTTTATGATCTATTCTTCATCCTCAGCGGGTGACTCTGAAAGATAATTCATCATACCGCCAAGATCAAACCAATCGCCACCACCAGAAATTTTACCGTTTACAAATGCAAAAGAATGGTAGGCTGTAAGCCTGACAGATTTTCCAGTAGCAACATGGTCCGCGGTCCAAGTGCCATAGGTTCTTGTGCTGCCGTCAAATTTCCCCGTTTCAGGGTCTACTCCAGGCAACCAATAGTCGGCGGTAAAGTTCATGTTGTCAAAATCACTTTGATAGTTAATAATGGCCGCTTTAAAAGTTTCTAAGTCAGCCATTTCAGAGCCATAGACGGGCATGTGCCATTCCATTTCATTGTGCAAAAGTTCAAACATTGCCTCTGGATTTTCAGCTTGGTGAAGCTCAAAATATTTTTGTGCGGTAGCAGTATTTGCTTCATAATCAGGATGGTTCCCCGTTGAACAAGATGCCATTAAAACACAAACTGCAAGTAATTTAATCGTTTTTATCATAATTAAGTTTTTAGTTAATACGGCTACAATATAACAAAAAGCCTGGTTTTAAAAACAATATTGTTTTGGCAAATTGGACAACCTCATTTATCTGAAAATTGATGTGCTATTTTTTGTATTTTTAGTAAAAAAATTTTAATCATGAAAAGAAAAGTAAATGCCGTTTGGAGCGGTGATGGTGCCGAAGGTACAGGAATTTTAAGCGCGCAAAGCGGGGCGTTCAGCAACATGCCTTACAGTTTTAAAAGCCGCTTTAAAAATGACGATGGCATATTGGGCACCAACCCGGAGGAATTAATCGCCGCAGCCTTGGCAGGGTGTTTCAATATGAAATTGAGTTTTGTTTTAAATGACTCAGGCTTTAGCCCTGAGACCTTAGAGACTGAAGCGGTGTTAGCGTTTGAAGACGGCGTGGTAACCAATATCGATTTGTCCTTAAAAGCAAAAATAGCAGAAATCGGCCCAGAGAAATTTGAAGTATTGGCCAATGAGGCCAAAGACAACTGTCCAATTTCAGAAGTCTTAAATTGCATTATCAACTTAGAGGCCAACTTGGGATAGACTTGTTTATTAATTTATAGAAAATTTAACAGATTTGTAGGGGTTAATCGATATTATTGCACAATAAATTAAATTATATGCAATTAATTAAGACTTTTTTTGCCAAGTGGTACCCTGTAATTCTCGCCTTTGTATGCCTTTTATATTCAGTAGGGCTGGGGATTTTGGGTCGTACAGACGAGGCTATTTACACCGCGCATTGGCCAGGAACAATTTTGTTATTTGCCCTAACCATTAGACAAAGAAGACGATAGTGGGGTTGGCTATGTTTATTATCGGGTTTGTAATCTTCATCGTCTACGTCTATTTTTTGATCTGGAATGTGTTTTATAGTAGTAAAAAACAAAGAGAGGAGAATGCTTACGGCAATGAACACGACGTTCTAGACAGCGACGGAATGGGCGACTTTAGTCGCTTCCCAAAAAAATAACCATTTTGACATCTAAAACAATTCTACATCAATCCCAGTTGGGTGTAAAAGTCTAATAAGTCCATAAAGTCTTGCTCTGCAGCAATTTTGCCTGCTTTCATTTTAACCAAGGTAACGCCAGAGACATCTACCCGCTTGCCAGTGGCTGGCACACCAAAAAAATTGCCGTCGTGGGTTCCCTTGAAATTCCAGTGCTTGACAATTTTATTGCCTTGGCCAAAGGCGTCAATGATTGCAAATTCTGCATCTGAAAACCCTGTAAGATAATTGTTATAGTAGTTTTTAAAATTTTCAAGCCCGACAACATCTCCAGCCGAAGTGGCTACAGCTGTAACATCTTGATCAAAAGAATCCGCATTAATCAATGCAATTTGGCGGCCATTAATGACTTTGTCCCAAACGGTTTCATACATAAGAAGATTCGCTTCCAGCTGAGCCTGACTGGCCTCTAATTGCAAGTGTACTTCAGAAGGTGTTTGATTGCAGCTCGTTAGGTTTAAAACCAATAATACGCTGGCATATTTAATTGTGTTTTGTAAAAGTGTCATGATTTTTTAATTTCTTAAATTTATAAAAAAATTTGAAATGGGAACAACTTTTGAAAATAATAAAATTTTAGCCCAAGACCTCCCAAATTATGAGGCCGTTGCAACAACAGTCCTAGATAAAAAGCATTATTGGGTTCTGCTCATAAGCACCTTTCTTGTATTTTCATTTATTTCAGTAGGGTTAATTATGTGTTTTTATTATTTTAATTTTTTAAAATCCATGCCCTATAAACAAGCCGCAGGAGTAGCTTACTTTGCTTTTTGGGGGCTTTATGTTGTTTATTCCTGGGCTGGATTTAAAAGAAAGAGTTACTGCTACAGGGCTCATGATGTGATTTATAACTTTGGGGTTTTTCACAAAACAACGGTTCTGATTCCCTTTAACCGCATTCAGCACATTGCCCTACATCAAGGCATTTTTTCAAGAAAATTTGGATTGGCCTCACTTCAGTTTTACACGGCAGGAGGCAGTACCACAGACATCAGAATTCCTGGAATGCCGTTAGAAATAGCCAAAAGCTTTAAGGAAACAATCTCTTATAAGATTGAAAAATAACCCTAAAAAAGACGGCCTTTGGACCCATTAATCATTCAAAAATTTACAGCCTTTCAAAAACAGTCTGCCATTGGATCGGTCGTGCTGTTTTTCCAGTCTCTGCGAAAAAACAGCTTCAATTTTATTTACCTCCTGTTTCCAGCCATCAAGGGAAATGTGAAAATTTCTATCTTTCTTTTCTTGGGCTTCATTGTGTTAATTGCCCTCTTTGCTTATATAAAGTACTATTTCTTTAAATATAAGTTTGACTTTGATAAATCGGCCTTTATCGTCCACAAAGGGTTTCTCGAAAAAACAAACTTGAGCATTCCTTTTGAAAAAATTCAACAAATAAACATCAATCAAAATTTAATTCACAAACTGTTTAATCTTTATGAAGTTCAAATGGATACCGCCGGTTCCAGTAGTACTGAGGTAGACATTAAGGCTGTATCTAAATCGGTAGCAAATGATTTTAAAGTCATCGCTGAAGAAATAAAAAAATTAAGCTTGTCAACCACAGACTCGGAGTCTCTAAGTAAAATAGAGGCTTCTTTTAAAATAGACCTTAATACACTGATTAAAACCGGTTTAACCACCCGCTATTTTGAAACCTTGAGTTTAATTATTGGCGGGCTGTTTCTAGGCCTTCAATTACTGGACGATTATGACCTTAGTTTCGCTTCTGATTTAACGAACATCGCTAAAGAAGCCGACTACAGCTATGGATTGATTGCCTGCTTGGTTTTGGGGGTCATCGCCACAGTACTTTTGACAAACCTCATCACTACTGTGATAAAATTTTATAAATACAAAGCCACGCGTAGTTCTAAAAATTTAGAAATTAAATACGGGCTGATTAAAACAAAATCAGTGCTGTTATCTCCTCAGAAAGTACAACAGTTCAAGACCGCTCAAAATTGGTTTCAAAAACTGCTCAATATTGTTGACATAAAAATCAACCAAGCTTCCAGCGAGGTTTCATCTGTAAAGGACGTGCGAAGCAGCGTAAAGGTCCCCGGCTGTACTTTAGCTCAAAAACAGGTCTTATTTGATTTTATTTACGGTAAAGCCGTAGGAGAAGAAATTATACTGAGACCCAGCCTTAGAAAATTCCTTATTAACTTTATGTTTTTTAGCCTTCTGCCCTCAACAGGCCTACTTGTAATGCATTTAAATCTTGATTTTTTTAAAGGTAACTATTGTCGGCTATTTGTACTTTTCTTTTTGATTGTGACGCTGTATGCGGCTTGGCGGTTTTACAAAAACAATGCCCTTTTCGTCTCAAAAAATTTCATCCGGTCTCAATCTGGCTTCTGGGACGTTACTACAACATACGTCGAGCATTATAAAATACAATCGGCCATTATATCCCAACCTGTTTGGTATAAAAATTCGGATCTAGGAGATCTCTTGATTTTTACCGCTGGTGGCCAAATTAGAGTTCGCACATATAATTATACCTCCTTAAAATTGATCGTCAACAATATTCTTTATAATGTTGAAACTTCTAAACGAAAGTGGATGTAGGTTTTGATTAACTTATGTGCTAATGCTTTTAAGTCTGCATTTTTTTTATATCTTTAGGTAAATCATTTTCTTATGGAGGCTAACAAAATTGTACTTTATTTTTCTGTCTTTGTATTTGTTTGCGTGCTTGTTTGGATATGGGTTCTCGCAAAACAGCTGGATGAAGTTTAACCGCAAAAATGATTCCTGTTATAAAAAAATACTTCCTATTCATATCCTTTTTTTTGTCCTTGTTTCTAAGTGGCCAAAATTTTGATGCTGTTGTCGCCGAAATGGCTGTCGAACACGAAGCCGAAATTATCGAACTTAGGCATTGGTTTCATCAAAATGCGGAACTGAGTAATCGGGAATTTAAAACCGCAGAAAAAATTTCAGATGCTCTGATAAAAATTGGTTTAAAGCCTGAAACTGGCATCGCAAAAACTGGTGTTGTTGCAGTTTTAAAGGGGGGTAAGCCTGGTCCAGTAGTGGCCTTACGGGCAGACATTGATGGACTTCCGGTCAAAGAGCGGGCAGACCTGCCCTGGAAATCTAATATGGTTGGCGAGTACAATGGTGAAAAAGTACCTGTAATGCACGCCTGTGGCCACGACACACATACGGCAATGTTGCTTGGTGTCGCTAAGATTTTATACAGAATCAAAGAGGATATTCCCGGCAGTATAAAATTTATTTTTCAACCAGCAGAAGAGGGTGCGCCTGCGGGGGAAGAGGGCGGAGCGGAATTAATGGTCAAAGAGGGTGTTTTAAAAAACCCCGATGTAATGGCTATTTTTGGGCTACACATATGGTCCCAATTTCCCGCTGGCAACGTTTATTTGCGGCCAAAAGGCATCATGGCGGCTGTTAATGAGTTTAGAATTGATCTTGAAGGTGTTCAAACCCATGGTTCAACCCCTTGGACCGGCATAGATCCTATTGTAACAGCGGCCCAAATTGTAAATAATATTCAAACCATAGTAAGCCGAAGCTTGCCGCTGACTGAGGCAGGGGCTGTGGTAACCATAGGCAGCATTCACGGTGGGGTCAGAAGCAATATTATCCCTGAAAGACTCTATATGCTAGGCACCATAAGAACCCTGGACGAAGCCATGAAGGCTACGGTCTTAAAAAGGCTAGAGGAAATTGTTTACAATACCGCCAATGCCAATAACGCCAAGGCAAAAATTACTTACCAAGTAAGCTACCCTATCACATACAATGATCCTGACCTGTATGAAAATATGCTACCATCACTAAAAAGAATTAATGGCCCAGAAAATGTGCATTTTATGAATGCGATTACGGGGGCAGAGGACTTTTCCTTTTTTCAAAAAGAAGTTCCTGGACTGTATTTTTTTATTGGGGGCGCTCAAAAAGGTACAGACCCAAAAAAAGCAGCACCACACCACACTCCAGATTTTTATGTTGACGATTCAGCCATGCTCACAGGAATTAAATCTATGGCAACCCTAGCGCTTGATTACTTGTCAAAAGGGGAATAAGCTCTAATGAAGCCCCGGGAAGAGCGCCAAAAATATAATCACAAAAACAATATTACCCCCAACTTTATAATTATTCTATTTATCACACTAAAAATATAAACTAAGAGCGTTTTTAATTCCGTTTTGCAATTAAAATTTAATATCTTTGAAAGAAACAAAATTTAATCTAAAATGAGAAAATTAATAATGGCGTTACCCTTCTTTTTTGCGATGGGTTGCGCACAACAAGAAAAAGCAGCAGAGTCCACTAACGGATTTGGGCCCTATGAGGGTCAAAGTGTTTACCTAGGTGATGAAGCCACGGTAACGGTTTTTAAGGCTCTTGATGCTGCCTGGGCCGCTCGGGATTACACAACAATGAAAGACATGATTGAAGACGGTGGCATGTTTGTCTTTGAAGACGGGCATACTGTTACAACAGGACAAGATTTTGTTGACAAAATCGAAGCTGATTACCAAGAATCCCGTGAAAAAGAAGTTGAGTGGGGCTGGAAAATAGACTATGCCTTTGCGGCCTACCCAAAGGGTTCAAATGATCCAAAAGCAACGAACCAAGAAGGTCAATGGGTCAATGCACAATTTACAGGCAACGACGGCACTTATATTGAGTGGTATCAAATTGTAGAAGGAAAACTCAAAATGTGGTACCAAACTAAAGGAGATTTCGTCATTCCAGAAAACTAAAAAGACTAATAAATCAACAGATATTATGAAAATTAAAACCGGAAATGTTGGCTTCCATATAGCTTTTAAGGTGCCAAATAACGATAATGATCGCATGGAATCTTTTTTTGAAACACACGAAGCGTTCATGCGTGAAACGCACTACATAGAAGGTGCTGTTGAGCCTGTCGTGCTTTGCTATGCAGTAATGAAAAGTCCTGAATTTAACAACCCTCTAGACCCAAATAGCGGAGAAACAGGACACACGCTTTATGGAATTACTGAAATATACAATGGCCCAGAAGGCGCCCAAATGCATATGCAATTGGGACAACAAAGGGCCGCCATGTTTGCGGAGCTCGTCGCTTTAACAGCTAAATATTGCATCAGCGGTATCATTGGGGCGGCTGTAATGCGATCTATGTAAATTAACTTATAAACCAATTTAAAAATGAAAAATATAATCACGCTTTTTATATTCGGGTGCTTGCTGACTAGCTGCGCTGATAAAAACAAATATCCTATTGACGACCAGCCCATGTCAGGGTATATGCTAGACGAAGACATGTATACTGCTATGGTAGATAAATTCATGAAGGCCTATGCCGATAATGATATGGAGTCTGCCAAAGATATCTTTTCTGAAGATGCTGTGTATTATGTAAATGATGTGAGCCTGAGTGTTTCTGAACTCATGACAGCTTTTAGCGAAGGCCACACTTACTATAATGACATCGCGCACAGCGATGTTTACACGGCTACCATGTATTACAATGACGGCAATATTTATACAAATGTTTGGTACAACTGGAGAGGGGTGCTAAAAAGTAATGGGGAGGCCTTGAGCTTAAAGGGTTACGCGTGGTTCAAATGGGAGGATGGCAAGGCTATTGAGGCCTACAACGCATTTGATCCAACAGCTTATAATGCAGCCATTGCGATTGAATAAAAAACCCGCACATATATGTAACAAAAAAAACCGCTCAATAGAGCGGTTTTTTTTTAATCGTTTGAAAATAAAATTTACATAGATTTTACAAATGGTAAACCTGTTTTTTCATTTTCTACAATCTTTTTTCCTGCTGGAAGGTCGCATGAATTAGAGCGTTCGTCTTTTGCAAAATAATAAATCGTTTGATTTCTACCGCCTTTTAAGACAACGTCTTTTGTATGTAAATAATACGTCTTTCCTTTGCTATTTTTGAATGAATATCCCATAATTTAGTTTTATTTTAAACCAAATTACAAAAATTACTTCGATTTTTCCAAAAAAATCATCAGATAAATGGTGTTTTTTTTAAGAAGTAAAGCTAATTGTTAATAAAATCAATCGTTTTCTCAAAAACTTGTTCTAATTCCGTTGGAATTTGGGGATTGTCCCATGGTTGTTTTGAGCCAAAAACATGGTTCCCTTTTGGGACAATACAAAACGTGCTGTTTTGGCTCCATTCATGCAAAGCTATGGCTTCTGAAAGCGCAACAGATTTGTCTTCAGCTCCGTGGACAATTAAATACGGAATTTGTAATCCTTTCACTGACTTAGAAATGGTGAGGCGATCTTCATGGGCTAAAAAATCTTCATAAAATTGGTATGCGTGCGGCATTTGTTGCTGGGTCCTGCCGTTTTTCAAAAAAAAAAGCCTGAGGAGGCCCAGGCTTTTAATGCCTGTTTTTCTGGAAATCTTGATTTATAATCACTTACCCCCGCCAATGTAATTACTTTTCTTATACGTGAATCTTCTGAGGCTTTAATGAGCACTATGCCCCCGCCACGGCTATGACCCATCAATATTAGTGTGTTTATGTCTAAAGCCGGATTTGTACTTTGATGTGTTGTTAGCCAATTGATGACACACTCTAGGTCTTGAAGTTCTTTGGTATAATTGTTTTGCCCAAAGGCTTCAAGGTCGGGAAAATCAATCGGATTTTCAGCCGTGCCGCCGTTATAAGAAAAGTTAAATTTAAAAAAAGCAATGCCTTGAGAGGCAAAATCTTTTGCGAAAAGCGTCCACGCCCCCCAATCTTTATAACCCTTATAGCCATGGCAAAAAATAACGATTGGGGCCTTCGACCTATTGAGTTCAAAAAAAAAGTCATAGACGATAGGCCGGCCATTTGGCCCAGGGATTTTGCCATTTATAATAGTGCTGATCATTCTAATCTTTCTTTTCTATAAAGTCGTTGTCAATATCAAATATTGTGGAAAGGAGTACTTTAAGTTGGGCCTCAAAAGCCTCTAAAATCTCCGGAGTAATTTGGGTTTGTTTGTTTGCCCCCCTTCCAGGCTTGTCCTTTTTTGTAAATTTTAAAACCCCGGCTTTTAAGTTTTTAAAGGAATAAATGCCGGCCTCGAAAGGTAGGGTTAACGCTTGGGATTTATGTAATATATACGCATACATTAACAACTGAAAGCTTTTGTTGTGGGCCTTGTAGTCTTCAACAAGCGGCGGCCAGTCCACAAGGTTTAAGTCCGTCTGATTTACTTTAGAGGTTTTATAATCAAGAATCCTTGGGACTCCGTCACAACTGTCTATTCTGTCAATAGTCCCTCTAAGACAAATTGGGAAATCAAATTCTGGGCTATCAAGTATAGTGCTTACTGGGAGTTCAAGGGCTTTTAATTCAATTTTATGCCCCTTTTTTAAAAGTTCAATTTCGTGATCTAAAAAATTTAAAATATAACGTTTGGCAATTTCAAAACTGATTAAATTTTTACCACTAGAAATGTCTCCTTTTTTATAAAGTTTCTTAAAAAATTGACGTACTGTTGGCTCAATCTTTGACTTAAGCGCTAAGATTTTTTCTATGTCTAACAACTGACCCACAAAAGGCTTATAAAAAGCCTCTAAGGTGTAATGCACTACACTTCCAAAGGTAGTCGCCTCCACAGTTTCTTCTAAAGCATTATTTTCTTCAAGGCCTAAAATCTTTTGATTGTAAAAATCAATCGGATTCTGAATGTACCGCCCCAAGGAAGATGGAGAGAGCCCTTGTTTAGCCAGAGCTTGCAGGCTTTCTAAAATCACTTTTGTTTTTGTTACAACAAAAGGAGATGTGTCTGTTTTAGGAACCTTCGGAGTCAAAATTTGGTGATGGCATTGGTGATGACCGTCTAGCTCTAATTGGGCAATAAACCTGCTAGGCTCACCCCCTTTAAGGACCTCAGGCTCCGTGTTATAAACCAAATGAACCTCGCTTGCTCGATGTAATAGGCGGTAGAAATGGTAGGTGTAAATAGCATCTTTTTCTTTGTAAGTTGGTAGGTTGTTTTCTGTTTTGACGTCAAAAGGTATGAATGAGTTTTGTGTTTTCCCTGCAGGAAGAATCCCTTCATTGACCGAAACAACAATGACCGTCTCAAAATCCAAAACACGGGACTCCAACATACCCATTATTTGGAGTCCATTTAATGGTTCGCCTTTAAAATTCAATGTTTCTTTGGTCAAAACATCTTTAAATATCAGTTGCAAGGTTTTTATAGAATCAACAATGTTATATTCCACATCGTAATTTTGAATTTGTTGGAAGAGAGTCGAAAACCGGTATATATACTCTAAAGATAAGGTGTTCTTTACGCTTTTATCTTGGTGTTGTTTTTTTAGTTCAATAAAAAGGCGCAATAATTGTTGTATGGCTGCTTTTGGTAATGCATGACAAGGTTCAAATAGAAGTCTTAAGGGTAGTTCGGCCGCTGGGGCAAGGGCTAAAAGCTCCTCGCAGGAAAGCGATATAAGGTTGTCGCGCTTTATGTCGTGAATAATATTCTGAACGTAATTCACTTGATTTTTTTGCAATAAAAGCGCAACAAAAGGGTGTGATAAAATCCCTATGATGTCCTTATAATAATACCGCCCCGTTTCTGAAACTTGAAGCTTAAACCATTGATCAATGAGTGACGCCAATGGAACTTGTGCCAAAGGAAGCCCCATTGTTATNTTAACGCTTTCAATATCTGGAGGCAATGTGTTTAAAACTGGTAATAACAGGTTCTCATCNGCTAAAATCAGCGCGGTATTTTCTAATTTATTTTGTATAGATAGTTCACTTAGAAGCTCACCAACATACTTGACTTGACTTATTTGCTTTGAGGCACCAGTAATATGCATGGCTTTGGGCGTCGTATAATTTGTTGCAACCCCGTTAAATGGATTTGATTTATAATAAGGCCATTCCTTTTTGTAGCGTCGCATGAACAGTCCCGCGTCGTGGTAAGGGTTATCTAAGAACAGCTTGTCTGCATCCCAGAAAATTTCTGCTTTNNCTTGTTGCAAAAGCTCTTGAATGATGCTGGACTCTGCAGCATTCAAAGCATTAAAACCAAGGAAAACATGTGTTCCCCGCTTTGTGNTATGTAAATATGCTTCTAAATTATAAACAGCATTTTTATAAATTAAACCCTGGTATCCAAGATCTTTATTTAGTAAATATTCAGAAAAATTAGAATAATGTCGCGCGACCTGCCTCCAAAACCTTAAATAGCCCTTCATTATCTTTGTGGGGTTGGGGTCTAAAGACCAGTGATTGATATCTTGAATGGCGCTTAAGTATTTAAATATTTTTGTTGGTTCAACTAAATGGCGATCAATTTCGTTAAAGTCTTGAAGGACAATGGTTGCCCATTTTGTAAAACGGTCAAAGGGTTCGGCGTCTTTACTAGGGACGGTAGAAGCATACAGGGCATAGAATTCGAACAAAGCCTCTGTATTATTTAATTGTTTAAGCTGTGACACCTCTTCAACAAAAGACTCAATAGAAATAATTTCTGGTAAAAATGTGGGTAGAGCAACTTGCTTTGCTAGCTCNTTTTTTAAAAACAACCGCGCGCGTTTGTTGGGCAAAACAAAGGTTAACTGAGGAATAACATANCCCTTAGAAATTAATTTTTTCAGAACCTCAAAAATAAAACTATGCATTTTATAAAAATAAAAAACGCCTTGCATTTGCGAGGCGTTTTAAGCTATATTTTTAATTTCCCTGTTTAGTTTGACAACTTCACTTCTACACGTCTGTTTTGTGCTCTTCCTTCTGATGTGTCATTGGAAGCAACTGGAGCTGTTTCNCCAAAACCAACAGTCGATAACCTTGAAGCTTCAATGCCATTACTAGTTAGAAAATTAAGTACTGAAGCGGCTCTCTTTTCGGACAGTTTTTGGTTAAATTTCTCTGTGAATTTACTGTCGGTATGNCCCTCTAGAGCAAATTTAGTTTCTGGATAGGCATTTAAAATGGCTACAACTTCAAGAAGTAAAACCTCCGATTCTTCTAAAATAGAAGATTGTCCAGTGCTAAATGTTACGGGGCCCAATCCTACTAACATTTCATTGATTATAACGCTTGGATCTTCCGGGCATCCATTGTTAGCAACAGATCCTGCTTCATTTGGACACTGGTCATCTTTGTCTAAGACAGAGTCTCCATCGGAGTCCGGCCATGGACATCCTCTGTTCCCTCTTGGGCCAACAGTGCCTGGACAGTTGTCGTCACCGTCTGTGATGCCATCTCCATCGGAGTCAGGACAGCCAGACAATGTTAACAACCCAGCAACGTTTGGACATTGATCTTTGTCGTTTGAGACGCCATCTCCGTCGGAGTCAGGGCAGCCCTCAAACTCTATGGAACCAGGGTCGTTTGGACAGCGGTCGTCAGCGTCTTGGACACCATCACCATCTGTGTCTGGACATCCATTAAATATTTTTAAACCTGGAACCTGTGGGCAAGCGTCCTTTTTATCATATATTCCGTCACCATCTGTGTCAGTGCCACCGTATCTAACAGAAAGCCCTAAGGAGTGGCGCCAATGCTGTGGCAAAATATCTGTGTCGCCTTCACCAATGTGGTTATAAGTTGTCTGTAAAGTCAATCCTAAATTATCATTGAACCAGTAGGAGATGCCTCCCGAGAGATTTATGTGACCCCACCCGTTGAGCGAGTCGGGTTCTCCGCTATTGTTGGAGTTATAAGGCCCTTCTTCAATCCATGTGTAGCCCAAACCAAGTCCAATGTGAGGATCAAGCTTGTTNAGCTTTAGTATATTTGAAAAACTATAATTAAANGACCCGATAAAAGACAAGTACATCAAATCCTCATCTAATTCTGCTTTACCCCATTTATCTATTCTGTTGTAGGTCCCTGTTAGCCCAAAAGAAGCNTCTTTAAACAAGTAACGGCCTACTGTAAGGTAGGGAAGTCCAACGTTCCAATTATCATTAAAAAATTCGAAATTTTCTCCTTCAGGATAAATATCAACAGCGGATACTCCAACAGAAAATAGCCAAGGGTTGTCTTCNGTTTGTGCGCTCATAGTAACTACGGATGCAACTAATAAGAATGTACAAAACTTTAATTTATAAATTCGCATAAAATAATTTATTTATTGATTGTAATTACTGCAAATGTAAGGCCTAAAATTGATTTAACAAACATATCTGTTGAATTTTAGCCCAACAATAAATTGGTGATGGTGAATCGATCTTTTTTAGTTAGAGCCTTTCGTTGACATAANCAATGAAACCCGTTAAGCCTTTGTTTTATATTTTGGCGTAGTTTCGAGGGGTCTAGCTGGAACTATTGATTATTGTTCTATAAATCATAATGCTGATTCAAAGCAGCTGGAAGCGGAGTGGGAATTGGGACGAAAATCCTAAGTTTACAAGGAGGTTGATGTTCTCTGTTATTATTCCAAAATTTTAATAGAGAGCTTAGGGTATATAAAAACTAAAATCTTTTTCTCAACATGATAACTCATTTGCTGAGCAGTTGCCGCGTAATTATCCAACTGTTGTTGATATTTTGAATTAAAATTCCCTGTTTTGTAATCTATAATGACGATGCTACCATTTTTTTGTACGACCAGTCGATCTGGAATGATAATTTTACCTTTTTCTGTCATTATTTCACGCTCATTGTAAGCCGTCACTTTGTTGCTGTAGTAACTTTCTAATTTAGGGTGTGTGGTAATTGATTTAAGCANNTTTCTTAGTTGCTGCCCTTGCATCTGTGTAATCAAACCCTGTCCAATGGCCTCTTGGATTGCAACGGGAATGTCCATTTGGGTGTAAACTTTTGAAAGTAAATGATGTACTAGGTTGCCTTTTTCAATCGCCTCTCTTAATTGACCGTCCCACATATAATCGGCTTTTGTAGCCATTGAAATATTGCGCTCGTTTATCGAGGTCGAAATAAACTTTCTGGGCGTTCTGGTGTGAAATTTTAAAGGCATTTCAAAATACAGACCCTCTAATTTTCCAAAAGAGTACTCTAAAACTCCAGGGCGCCACTTCTCTTCTGCCTTTAAAAACCCAACCAATAAATCGGAATAGGTCCTTAAGGAGTCTGATTTCTTGTTGTTANACGGGGCCTCCCCAATGATATACAATTGATCTACGGCTCTTGTTAGGGCAACATAAAGCAGGTTAATATTGTCCAGTTCTAGCTTCGATTGGTGCGCAGCGTAACGGGCTTTGGAGGCGGGATTGAAATATTGAAAATCTTTGTTGTAATNCATCAAAAAATGTGGGAAATTGGGGTCTATGTGGGCCGTTGGCATCCATTCCTTAGGGTCTATTTCTTTGTAAATATTAAGCGCTGCAAAAGGAAATATAACGACTGGGAATTCTAGCCCTTTAGCCTTGTGTACCGTCATAATTTGAACAGCTTCAACTCCTCTTGGAGAAACGATGCTTAAATTGTCTTTCTTTTGTTCGTAATGCTCTAAAAACTGAGGCAGACTTGAAGTGTNTTTTAAGGTGTATTCAAAAATAAAATCTAAAAAGAATTGAACATAAGCGTCAGAAGTGCTTACCAAATCAAATGTATTGACAACCATTTCTGCCGCATCATAGATGGGCTGGCTAAGCACTTCTTGTTCATTAAATTGAATGCCAAATGAACGCAGCGCTTTGAAAAATAAATCAGGCNTTAAGTGGAGGTGTTTAAGCCTAAATTGATGCCCTGCTTGAATCCCATGCTGATCTATTAAATAATTTAAAAGCTGCAACTGGGACATGGTGTCAGTAGGGTCTAGAATATATTTAAAAACCGCAACAATAAACTGAACCTCCTTGGAAGAAGAAACCAATAAGCTTTGGTTTGATATGATGGGAATGTTTTTTGCNGTCAAATAATCGGCCACCGCAACCCCTTCTTTCTGTTTTCTAACCAATACACAGATGTGTTTAAAGCTTGCTNTTTTAGAGGAGGCCATGTAATTTGAAATCGTTTCAAAAACTTGTTGCGCATAGCGCAGGGCTTTATCATCTCCTTTTTGTAGCAATAAAAAGTTAAGCTGTACGTAGCCCGGCTTAGAAATGAAGGGTTTTTGGGGCGCGCTTTGGTATGTTTTTTGGTGAGCCTTATTGGTGAATAAAACTTGTGAAACATGTTCAAAAAAAGCNTTGTTAAAGGCCACAATATTTTCACAACTTCTGTAATTAACAGGCAAGTCAAACACCTTGGCCTGAGTTGGAAATGAGGTCGTATTGTTTATAAGATCAATAAATTGCTCGGGGTGGCCACCTCGCCATCGGTATATGGCTTGCTTGGGGTCTCCTACAAGCAAGACAGACCCCTTGGCGCTAGCAAGCGNATTGACCATAAGCGGGGTTAAATTTTTCCACTGCATTTCTGATGTGTCTTGAAATTCATCGATAAAATAATGCTCAAATTTTTCTCCAATACGCTCATAAATAAAAGGGATGGGCTGGGATTTTATTTCTTTNCTTATAAGGCTGTTAAACTCAGAAATTAAAATTAAGTTTTGTTCTTTTTTAAGCGTGTTTAGTTCCTTTTGAATCAATGTAATAACCGAAAGGGGGGTGGCGTTTTGTTGAATGTTGCGTAAATATTTTAACCTATATAGCGCCTTTCTAGTCGCTTCAAACGCCATCGTAACAAAGGGCCTTATGCTGTCGATCTTCTCTTTGGTTTGCTGTGGCGTTTTTTGAGTGTAAAAAGGGGTGGTCGTTATGTTTAATTGCCAAACAGCATCAAGTTTTACATCCATTTGCTTGGAGGCTAATGCCAGGAAATACNTTGGGATAGAGCCTCTGTTGAAGTCGGAAAATTCCAGACCGCTTGCGCGGAATTTTTCAAGAACTTCTGCTGCTGCTGTAACAATTTGATTTGACAACAAGCCCTGTTCCTTTTCGATGGCACCACTAAGTCTACGGAAGGCTTTTAGGTCTTGGCTAGACAGCGTATTAAGAAAAGGGTGCGCTGTCTCTTTTGTTAAAAGTTGGGCTATTTTATTTAAATCCANGGCAATGTCCCAGCTTTTGTCATCATCAGTTTTTGACAGCGCGTATTGAACCAAAACTTTTGTNAGTTCAGGGTCGTGTCCCGCTTTATGAATCAGGCGATCAACGGCCTGTTGTAGTAAAAAATCTTTGTCAAGTTCTACCNCAAAATTCATAGGCAACTCTAAATCATAGGCAAAGGTTCGAATCAATTTCTGATTAAATTTATCGATCGTAGAAACTTCAAAACTGCCATAATTATGTAAAATTTTATGAATCAGCGCCCGCGACTTAAGGTGAAGCGCCTTGCTGCTGAGGTTTAAACCTTTTGAAAGTTCCAAAAATAACGTATCATTGGATTGTAATATTGAGGGTTTAGAAAAACGCATTAGGGTGTCCAAAATACGCCGCTTCATCTCGTCAACAGCCTTGTTGGTAAAAGTAATAGCCAATATGTGGCGGTGCGGCAAATACGCCTCAGAGGTCAAAATTATTTTTAAGTANTCTTTGACGAGCGTATAAGTCTTNCCGCTTCCGGCTGATGCATTGTAAATTTTAAACATGCGAGGCTTGACTAAATTTAATTTATAGCAAAATAAACAATCTAAATAACAAACTTATTTATATGTAGATTGAAAATTGTAAATTTGAATAAATTCTAATACTAAAAAACACCTATGTCTTTTGAATTACCAAAACTAAAATATGCGTACGATGCTTTAGAGCCTAATATCGACGCGAGAACAATGGAAATACACCATTCCAAACACCACAATGGCTACACTTCTAAATTAAATGCTGCTATCCAGGGGACCCCTCTTGAAAACGAAAGTATTGAAACCATTTTAGGCACTTTAGATATGTCTAACAGTGGGGTTAGAAACAACGGAGGCGGTTTTTACAACCACAGCTTGTTTTGGGAGGTCATGAACCCTCAAAACAAAGGACCGCTTTCTGGAGAACTCAGGGCGGCTCTAATGGAGGCCTTTGGATCGTTTGAAGATTTTAAATCCGCTTTTTCAAAAGCTGCGGCAACTCAGTTTGGTTCGGGCTGGGCCTGGCTGTGCGCTCATAAAGGCGGCAAGTTAGAAGTCTGCGCCACTCCAAATCAAGATAACCCATTAATGCCTGGTATCGGCTGTGGTGGCGCCCCTATATTAGGAATTGATGTTTGGGAGCATGCCTATTATCTGANCTATCAGAACAGGCGTCCCGATTATATCGATGCTTTTTTCAGTGTGATTAACTGGAATGAAGTCGCAAAAAGGTATGCTGTGGCTAAGTGAAAAAGGCTTTTAAAGAGCCTGAAAATAAAAAAGGTGAACAGATGTTCACCTTTTTTGCCCCAAATCTACCATGAACTTAACCTACTTATGTTATGGTGAATCAAATATATACTTTAAATGCATAAGGTAGGTCATTTTTAGACGAAATGCAGTTTTATTAGACGAAACGCCTTTTAATAAGCGCGTTTCCTCCTTCCTTCGTAAAAATTAATAAAGGCCTGGTTTACAACCCGATTGCCCCCGTACGTGGGATAGTTTCCTGTAAAATACCAGTCTCCTAGATTCTTAGGGCAGGCGTGGTGTAAATTTTCAATAGTTTGATAAATTATTTTAACTTCAGCTGTAATTTCATCTGCACTTAAAAGATTTGCAATTTTCTCAGATATTTGCGTCGCAGAAAAAGGCGCATAAATTTCCTTGACAAAGTTTTCTATCTCTGAATCCTCATATTTTTCCTGTGCCTTGCATTTGGCATAGATCTTTTCGATTAGTTCGTGTTTCCCCGCATCTTTCAAAAGNGACAAAGCAGCTCGAAACGCCACAAGGTCCTCCAAATTAGCCATATCAATCCCATAACAGTCGGGGTAACGTATTTGGGGTGCAGAAGAGACAACGACGATTTTTCTGGGGGATAAGCGATCTAGCATTTTGAGAATGCTATTTTTTAATGTGGTTCCTCTTACAATGCTGTCGTCAATAATGACCAAGTTGTCCTCGGGATTTATAACCCCATAAGTAATGTCGTACACATGAGCAACCAGGTCGTCACGAGTGCTGTCTTCTGTAATGAAAGTTCTC
Organism: Formosa sp.; assembly: GCA_002684355.1. GTDB lineage: Bacteria > Bacteroidota > Bacteroidia > Flavobacteriales > Flavobacteriaceae > UBA3537. The sequence goes on along the minus strand of NYVA01000007.1, from coordinate 26,399 downwards.
AGCTTAACATCTTTGATAGCAATTTTTTCAACCCTTGTGTGCACAGACAAAACTTGGGTGACTTTTTCTGAAGATAAAGATCTTTTCCCTTTTAATATTTCTATNGTTTTTCTTTTGTTTAAATAGGCATCAACAGTTTCAATCATTCCCAAAAAAGAGGTTTCCGCAGTATTAGGAATGAATGAAAAGACCGTGTTTTCAATGTCGTGGTCCACCAGCTTTAAAACCTCAGGGACAAGTAATTTACCCAAGAGTTTGCGCTCTCTATAAATTTCGGCATCACTGCCTCTTGAAAAGTAAATACGTTCGAAGGAGCACGCTTTTCGTTCAACAGGCTCTAATATTTGATCTATAGATACTTCCCCAGATTTTTTGGTGATAATAGCACTCCCGGGTGGTAATTCACATACAGAACCGTAATCCACATTAAATACGGTTTGAATCACAGGTCGCTCAGAAGCCACCACTACGACCTCATCATCTTTATAATAATAAGCAGGCCGAATTCCGGCGGGGTCGCGTAATACAAAAGAGTCTCCGTGACCAATCATCCCTGCCATGGCGTAGCCGCCATCCCAGTTCTTGGCCGCTTTTTTTAGGATCTTTTTTATGTTTAACCGTTCCGCAATTATAGAGGAGCACTCCACCTTGCTGTAGCCTTCTTTCTTTAATTTTTTGTACAACTTTGCCACAGCATCGTCTAAAAAATGCCCGATTTTTTCCATAATAGTGATGGTGTCTGTATAGTCTTTGGGGTGCTGTCCAAGCTCCACCAAATTGCTAAAAAGNTGACTCACATTGGTCATGTTAAAATTTCCTGCCAAAATAAGATTCCGATGCATCCAATTATTTTGCCTTAAAAATGGATGGACGCTTTCAACGCTGTTATTCCCGAAAGTCCCATATCGCACATGCCCAAGCATCACTTCACCTAGGTACGGAGTCATCTGCTTTTGATTAGAAACGTCATCTTTAAGCTGTGGGNTCTCCTCTAAAACCTTATTGATCCGTTCGTTAATTTGTGCAAAAATGTCCTGTATGGGCTGTTGGGCTACGGAACGAACGCGGCTGATATAGCGCTGGCCCGGATCCATGTTGAGTTTAATACTAGCAAAGCCTGCGCCGTCTTGTCCCCTATTGTGCTGCTTTTCCATGATGAGGTACATCTTATTGATGCCATANAAAGCCGTCCCGTACTTTTTCTTGTAATATTCAAGGGGCTTTAGAAGTCTAATGTGGGCAATCCCACATTCGTGTTTAATTGCATCACTCATTTGTGAAGTTGTGTTGTCTTTTGGTTCGTTTTTTTAAAAAATGAGAATTCTTCTCAAAGTTATGCATTTAAAAAAATAAATTACAGTTCAAATTGGGTCAATTTTTTGAAAGCTTGCAAGCGAATTGCTAAGGCGGATTCCTCAATGTTAAGTAGGCCCTCGGGCCCGAATTCTTCAACACAAAATGAAGCCATTGCGGAACCATAAATCAAAGCGCGCTTCATGTTTTCAAATGAAAAATCATTGGTTTTGGTTAAATGCCCCGAAAAGCCTCCCGCGAAAGTATCCCCTGCACCAGTAGGGTCAAATACCATTTCTAGTGGGAGTGCTGGGGTCGAAAACACCCTGTCTTCATTAAAGAGCAGTGCGCCATGCTCCCCTTTTTTTATGACTACAAATTTGGGGCCCATTTCATAGATCTTTCGTGCAGCAACGACTAAAGAATTTTCGCCTGTTAATTGGCGCGCTTCTTCATCGTTAATGGTAATTATATCCACACATTTTATAACTTCTAAAAGNTCATTTAACGAATTGTCCATCCAAAAATTCATGGTGTCTAAAATAATGAGCGCCTTAGGGTTNGTAAGTTGAGAAATNACATTTGCTTGATTGGCAGGTGCTAAATTCCCTAAAACAACAACACTGGCGTCTTTAAAAGNATCGGGGACGATGGGGTTAAATTTTGTTAAAACATTCAGGTCGGTNGTAATGGTGTCGCGCNCATTCATGTTCTTGTGATAACGNCCGCTCCAAAAAAACGTTTTTTCTTCTGCAATAATTTCTATAGCCGATGTGTTTATATGATGGGCCTGAAATNATTCTAGATATGCCTTTGGGAAGTCCCCGCCAACGACCGAAACGATGGCGCTTTGAACATGAAACTGTGAGGCTGATAGTCCAATGTAGGGCGCAGAGCCTCCAAGGATTTTATCTGTTTTNCCAAAGGGGGTTTCAANGGCATCAAAAGCAACAGTCCCAACAATCAAAAGTTTGTTCATCTAATACAATAAANATTAAAGAACAAACTTACACAAAAATTAGGGTTAATAAAACAAATTATGAATGAATCCAAGGGCTTATTTTCTTCCAAAATCTGCTGGAATTTCTCCCCAGACTTTTGTCTCCCATTTTATAATTTTTGTTGAAAACGTATTGCTTTTCAACCATTGTTCTGCGCGCTCAATAAGCTCAAAAAGCTGTTGATTTTCCAAAGTGCTCTCTAGCTTTGTGTTGCATTTCTTCTTNAAAACCCAACTCATGGCTGTTTTAGAGTCTGTATACAAAATCAACTGGCTTTTTCTTATTTTTAAATGTGCCAATCCATGAACCAAGGCTAAGAACTCGCCTACATTATTTGTTCCTTTTTGAAAGGGNCCTTTGTGAAATAGTATCTTTTTTGTTTGGGTGTCCACACCCCTATATTCCATGATTCCTGGATTTCCACTTGAAGCCGCATCCACCGCTATGGAGTCTAAGTTGGGCTGGCCAATCATTTTTAGTTTTTCAGAAGAAACAACTGTTTTTGCCTTCTTGTGCTTTCCTATATAATCATTATACAGGCCTTCAAAAGCCTTCTCTGCTATGGCTTTGGTTTCAAAGGATTTATACTGAGCGCCCTGAAAATTTTTGATTTGAAGCTGACACGCATTCCAAGATTCGAAAACGCCTGTCTTATGTCCTTTCCAAACCGTATAATATTTTTGTTTTGCCCTAGCCATTGCTTAAGATTGTTTGTTTAATTATTTTTGGAAAGTGCTGTTGTTCCAGGGCNTGAACTTTTTTTGCAACATCTTCAGCCGTGTCGCTTTCTAAAACAAGGCACTTAGCTTGAAAAATTATAGNCCCTTCGTCATAATGCTCGTTTACATAATGAATTGTAATGCCCGACTCTCTTTCTTTGTGTGCTACAACGGCACGATGTACGTGTTTTCCGTACATACCCTTCCCCCCGTATTTGGGTAAAAGCGCAGGGTGTATATTGATGGCATTNCCAGTAAAATGGCTTAACAGGGTTTTGGGGAATTTCCACAAAAACCCCGCCATGACAATAAAATCAATATCATAGGACTTAAGNGTTTTTAAGACCCCGTCTTCGCTTACAAATTGCTCTCTGTCAAACACACAGGTTTGTACTTGGTGTCTTCTTGCGCGCTCTAAAACAATGGCTTTGGGGTTGTTCGATAAAACCAAGGAAACTGCAGCGCTTGTGTCTTTTTTAAAAAAGGCAATGATGTTTTGAGCATTCGTTCCTGAACCAGACGCAAAAATTGCAATTTTTTTCATATAACCGTCTTTGGCTAATATTGAATTACAAAAAAAGTAATTATATTTTAAATCTGGGGATTATCTGCAAAAGAAAAACACAATCTTAATAACAAGCTATACATTTTTCCCTTATTTATACTTTTTAAAATAAAGTTTTTTATTTTTGCATCCTAACTAAAAATTAAANTTAAATATTATGTCAGACATTGCATCAAGAGTAAAAGCGATAATCGTTGACAAATTAGGCGTTGATGAAAACGAAGTAGTAACAGAAGCAAGCTTCACCAATGACCTTGGGGCAGACTCTCTAGATACTGTTGAGTTAATAATGGAATTTGAAAAAGAATTTGACATTCAAATCCCAGATGACCAAGCAGAAAATATTGCTACTGTTGGTCAAGCTATTTCTTATATAGAGGCAGCAAAATAGTAATCCCTAGTAATTTTATGAATTTAAAGCGAGTTGTTGTAACGGGCCTTGGGGCCTTAACGCCCATTGGTAATAATAAAGACGACTACTGGAAAAACCTTTTAAAAGGAAAAAGTGGTTGTGCGCCTATTACCTATTTTGACGCGGAACATTTTAAAACAAAGTTTGCTTGTGAACTAAAAAATTACAATGTTTCTGATTTCTTTGATCGNAAAGAAGCTCGAAAAACAGATAAATTTGCNCAATATGCTATGGTGGCTTCCACAGAAGCCATCTCAGATGCAAAACTTAATTTAGAGACCATTGATAAATTTCGTGTGGGTGTCATATGGGGTGCTGGAATTGGGGGCATTGACACTTTTCAAACAGAAGTTTCTAATTTTGCGACTGGCAACGGTACCCCTAGATTTAATCCTTTCTTTATTCCTAAAATGATCGCTGATATTGCGCCGGCTAATATCTCTATCAAATACGGGTTTATGGGTCCAAATTACACCACTGTTTCCGCCTGTGCTTCTTCAGCAAATGCCATAATTGATGCGCTCAACTACATTCGTTTAGGACATTGTGATGTCATTGTTACCGGGGGGAGTGAGGCCACCATCAATGAAGCTGGTGTGGGTGGATTTAATGCTATGCACGCGCTGTCAACAAGAAATGAAAGTCCAGAAACGGCTTCTAGGCCTTTTGATGGAACGCGCGACGGATTTGTGCTTGGAGAGGGCTCAGGAGCCCTCGTATTGGAAGAATATGACCATGCCAAAGCGCGGGGCGCAACTATTTACGCAGAACTAGTTGGTGGTGGACTTTCTTCTGATGCCTACCACATGACTGCGCCGCATCCCGATGGAATTGGAGTTACGGCAGTAATGAAAAGCTGTCTAGCTAATGCGGGCTTAAAGCCGGAAGATGTAGACGCCATAAACACCCATGGAACGTCTACGCCATTAGGGGATGTCGCTGAGATTAAGGCTATTGGAGAAGTCTTTGGGGGCCACGCTAAGAACATAAACATAAACTCAACGAAGTCTATGACGGGTCATCTTTTGGGGGCCGCAGGGGCTATTGAGGCCATCGCTTCTATACTGTCAATCAACCACGGAATCATTCCGCCTACAATTAATCACAGAACTTCAGATGAAAANATTGACCCCGAGCTCAACCTAACGCTCAATAAGGCACAAAAACGGTCCGTTGAAGTTGCTATGAGTAACACTTTTGGTTTTGGAGGACACAATGCCTGTGTAGTGTTTAAAAAATTAGACGTTTAGGGTTTGAATTATATTCAAAATATATTCAACGCTAGACAAAACAAAAACAACCCTATATTCTCTGCTTTAGAGCCCATGCTTGGTTTTCGCCCAAAAACAGTCGAGCTCTATGAAAGGGCCTTTACCCACCGTTCAACAAAATTAAAAGATTCTCAAGGGAATGCCTTTAATTACGAGCGTTTAGAATATGTTGGAGACGCGATACTGGGGGCTGTAATTGCAGATTATTTATACAAATCGGTGCCTGGTGCAAACGAAGGCTATCTAACGAAAATGCGATCAAAAATTGTAAGCAGAGGCCACCTTAATAAAATTGGAAAGGAGATGGGGCTCATGCCGCTCATGAGGTCAAATTTAGCCCTTTCAAAGTTTGGCCAAAACACCCACGGAAATCTTTTAGAAGCACTTGTGGGGGCTGTTTTTCTAGACAAAGGATTCAAGCCCTGTAAGCAGTTTATCTACAAATGCATCATTGAACCTTATGTTGATATTTCGTTACTAGAGGGAAAAATTACGAGTTATAAAAGTTTGCTAGTAGAATGGTGTCAAAAAGAAAAAAACACCCTACGTTTTAACTGTGAAAAGGACGATGGGGTTGAGGTTTTTAAGCATTTTTCTGTAANCCTTCTAATTAATGACAAAGTAATTGCCAAAGCACGGGGAACTTCGAGAAAAAAGGCTGAAGAAAAGGCCTGTCATAGAGCTTATTTTGCTTTACAAGATAAAATTGAATTATAGATTAAATGCCTTATGGTGGTTCTGGCGGAATCGTTTTTGTAACATTTAGGCTGGAGAGATCAACTCTGTGCCTTATAATTGTGCTTTTATCTCTATATTTACATAATTCTTTAACTGATTTATGGCCATACACAAGCTCGACTTAAATGATTTTCAGGATGCTGAGTATTCACTTTACGCAATTCATTCAGAAGCTGAAGATTACCGTTTGGCGCACGCCATAAATCTGCGGTTAAAGACCAGTCTAAGACGCTTGAAAAAAGACCTAGATTTCAGCACCTCAAAAAACTTGTTTTTTTCGCTATTTGAGTGGGAAGATCCTGACTTAAAATCTCAATGGAATTTAATAAAAAACAGTTGTCGGGTTGAATTAGAAAGCGCGGGGCAGGGTCTTTTTTCAAACCAGGAAGAAAAAAATTTTCAAACAATCCGCCTTTTAAAAGAGCATGCTGCTGTCGACTATTTTTTAAAAATTAGCGGAAGCTATATTTCTGAAAAGCTGACCCTGGAGTCTCTAAGTAAAATTCCACAAATCAGCCTAGTATATGCCGTTGAAGTTCATGCGCTAAAATCAAAAGAATACTTAATAATAAATTAATGTCACACAAAAGAAAAAAAACAAAAATTGTTGCCACTTTGGGGCCCGCTATAAGCGGTAAAGAAATGTTGTTAGATNTGGTTACAACCGGGGTTAATGTTTTTAGAATCAACTTTTCGCATGCCGATTATAAAACCGTTGAAAACAATATCAAGAACATAAGAGCCATCAATAAAGAGCACGGATACAATGTTGCTGTCTTGGCCGATTTACAGGGGCCAAAATTGAGGGTTGGCGTTATGAAGGACAATGTGATTGTTTCCCCTGGTGAAGAAATTGTTTTTGCAACCGGCGCACACTTTGAAGGCACCAAAGATCGTGTTTTCATGACTTATAAACACTTCCCAATGGAGGCTAAAGCGGGAGAAAAAATATTATTGGATGATGGTAAGCTGATTTTTGAAGTCGTTTCCACCAATAAAACAAACGAAGTAAGGGCAAGGGTAATTCAGGGCGGCCCCTTAAAATCTAAAAAAGGGGTGAACCTTCCAAACACCAATATTTCGCAGCCCGCACTCACGGAAAAAGATAAAAAAGATGCTCTGTTTGCCATTGAGCAAGAGGTAGATTGGATGGCGCTCTCATTTGTACGAAACCCCAAAGATATCAAGGAGCTTGAGGCGATTATTTCAGAACACAGCAACTATAAGATTCCTGTCATTGCCAAAATCGAAAAACCAGAAGCTGTTGCAAACATCGACGCAATTGTAAAAAGTTGCGACGGATTGATGGTTGCCAGAGGTGACCTTGGTGTTGAAATTCCCGCCCATGAAGTTCCTCTAATTCAGAAAAAGCTTGTTTTAAAAGCGAAAAGCGCAAGAATTCCGGTTATCATTGCCACGCAAATGATGGAGTCTATGATAGATAGCTTGACCCCCACAAGAGCGGAAGTAAACGATGTCGCCANTTCGGTTATGGATGGCGCTGACGCAGTCATGCTTTCTGGTGAAACTTCTGTCGGCCAATACCCTGTCGAGGTGATTCAAAAAATGTCCGATATTATAAAGTCGGTGGAAAATTCAGAGCTCATCCATGTGCCTCAAAAACACCCATACATCAAAACAAAGCGCTACATTACAAAATCAATCTGTTACCACGCCGCACACATGGCCAATCAAATTAACGCTAGAGGGATTTCAACCTTGACAAACAGCGGCTATACGGCCTTTCAAATTTCTGCCTGGAGGCCTCAAGCTCATATATTGGTATACTCTTCTAACAAGCGGATCATCCCGCAGCTAAATTTGCTTTGGGGAGTTCGTGCGTTTTACTATAACAAGTTTGTTTCTACAGACCAAACTCTAGAAGATGTCAATAAAATGGCGGTGGACAAGGGTTATTTAGAGGTGGGAGATATGGTCATTGGGCTGGCAGCAATGCCCCTGGAAAGCAATGGCATGGTAAACACGCTTCGCGTCACTGAAATCAGTGCTTAAGTCGCTTTTAAAACTCAAACTTTAATTGAAAAGAGACGTCCTTTTTAATNTCCTTTTTATCGTTGTTTGTGTTTAGGTTTGATATTGATATCCCAACAAGACGTACCGAGTTTTGAAGCCTTTCCTGAAACAAAAGCAGCTTTGAATACTCTAAAATTAACTCTTTTTCGCTGATATAAAAAGGAAGTGTTTTAGAGCGTGTTTGCAAACTAAAATCACTGTATTTGATTTTCAAAGTCAGTGTCTTTCCTGCAATGTTTATGCGCTTTAACCGCCTAGAAACTTCTGTTGAAATTTGATCTATTTTATCAACCAAAAAAATTTCACTGGAAAGGTTTTTTGAAAATGTGTGCTCGGCAGCTAAAGATTTCCGTGTCCGGTTGGGCTTTACTGGGCTGGAATGAATACCTCTGACAATATTGAAATAATAAGCCCCAGACTTGCCAAAATTTTCCCTAAGAAAAGCAAGTGACTTCTGTTTTAAGTCTAGTCCGGTGAAAACCCCTAAATCATACATTTTCTTAGCTGTAACCTTGCCAATTCCATGGAATTGTCTAATGTCTAGTGTTTCCAAAAATTCTAGGATCTCTTCTGGAGGTACTGTTTTCTGTCCGTCGGGTTTATTGTAATCACTAGCCACTTTTGCTACAAACTTGTTTATGGAGACCCCTGCAGAGGCTGTTAAGCCTATTTCTGCTTTAATCCTAGCCCTTATCTCAGTCGCAATAAGGCTTGCGCTTTGAATCCCTTTTTTNTTGGTTGTAACGTCAAGATACGCTTCATCCAATGAAATTGGTTCCACCAAATCGGAATAATCAAAAAACACCGCCCGAATTTTGGCAGATATCTCCTTATAGCGCTCGAACCGTGGTGGGACAAAAATCAGATCTGGACATAATTTTTTAGCCAATGCGCCAGAGATGGCGCTTCGAACACCAAANTTTCTTGCTTCGTAACTTGCGGCGCTAACAACCCCTCGCTTGCTGGAGCCTCCAACAGCAAGAGGCAATCCCTTTAGCTCGGGATGGTCCATTTGCTCTACCGAAGCATAGAACGCATCCATATCTACATGAATAACCTTCCTAATTGGTAAATCGTTCAACATGCTGTAAATTTACGTCATAAAATCACATGTTGCATTGAAAAGAGAAATTGAACGTAAGTTTTTAATCACTTCGGATGGTTATAAGCAAAACATATCNTCAAAGTATGACATTATTCAGGGCTATCTAAGTACAGACCCCAGCAGGACCGTTCGTTTGCGCGTTAGTAGTGGCAAAGGGTATTTGACTATAAAAAGCAGAACATCAAAAAATGGTTTATGCAGGCTTGAGTGGGAAAAAGAATTACCATTTGAAGATGCGAGCGAGCTGATAGCACTCTCTTTGCCAAATAAAATTGAGAAAACTAGGTATGAAGTAAATTACAAGGGGCNCCTTTTTGAGGTCGACATATTTAAAGGTATTAATGAGGGGCTTAAAATTGCAGAGATAGAAATAGATGGCGAAGCGGACACTTTTGAAAAGCCAAAATGGCTTGGAGAAGAAGTTACGGGAATTAAAAAGTACTATAACTCACAATTATGCCAAAACCCATTTACAAAATGGTAGGGGTGCAAAATTTAACTTAACTTTACGCTCCAGTTAATAAATCACAAATAATTATGACAAAATCAATGAACATAAAAGCAGCATTAAAGGCGCTTGATGTTAAGGTGCACAACTCTGGTACATCAACAGGGTCTAAGTGGCTGTCCGCTGGAAAAAATATAGCCTCATTTTCGCCTGTAGATGGAGCAAAAATTGGGTCTGTTTCTGCCACAACATCTGCAGAGTTTGATGAAGTGATGATCGCTTCGACATCTGCATTTAAAACTTGGCGATTAATGCCTGCACCACAAAGGGGAGAAATTGTACGACAATTCGGCGAACGTCTTAGGGTTCTTAAAAGGCCTTTAGGACAATTAGTTTCCTATGAAATGGGTAAAAGTCTACAGGAAGGATTAGGCGAAGTTCAAGAAATGATTGACATCTGTGATTTTGCAGTAGGCCTTTCTCGGCAATTACACGGCTTAACTATGCACTCTGAAAGACCTGGTCATAGAATGTATGAGCAATACCATCCACTCGGTGTAGTTGGGATAATTTCTGCTTTTAACTTTCCTGTTGCCGTATGGGCTTGGAACACTGCCTTGGCATGGATTTGCGGAGATGTTTGTGTTTGGAAGCCATCAGAGAAAACTCCTTTGTGTGGTATTGCTTGTCAAAAGATCGCAGCGGAAGTATTTGCACAAAACAATCTACCTGAAGGAATTTCTTGCCTGATAAATGGGGATTACAAGGTGGGGGAATATTTGACCAAGGACAATCGTATTCCACTTGTTTCGGCCACTGGCTCAACACGAATGGGTAAAATTGTTGCCAAAACGGTCGGAAAACGCTTGGGGAAATCTCTTTTAGAATTAGGGGGGAACAATGCCATTATTGTAACACCAGACGCCGATATTAAAATGACCATTATTGGGGCTGTTTTTGGCGCAGTTGGAACAGCGGGACAACGCTGTACCTCGACAAGGCGTTTAATCGTTCATGAGTCAATGTATCAAAGTGTTAAATCAGCTTTAATAGACGCATATAGCCAGCTGCGGATTGGTAATCCTTTAGACGAAAATAATCATGTTGGGCCCGTAATTGATACAGATGCTGTTNAAAATTACTTGCGTGCTCTTGATGCAGTAGTTGAAGAGGGTGGTGACGTTATTGTCCCTGGGGGGGTTCTAAGTGGTGAAGGGTATGAAAGTGGATGTTATGTAAANCCCGCGATTGCAGAGGCAGAAAATGCTTACAAAATTGTTCAGCACGAAACCTTTGCGCCAGTGCTTTACCTTATTAAATACAAGGGTGAGGTTAAAAATGCTATTGAAATTCAAAATAATGTTAAACAGGGGCTTTCCTCGGCTATTATGACTAATAACTTGAGAGACGCTGAATTGTTTTTATCTCAAAACGGTAGTGATTGTGGTATAGCTAATGTCAATATTGGAACTTCTGGGGCTGAAATTGGAGGTGCTTTTGGCGGAGAAAAAGATACTGGTGGCGGCCGTGAGTCGGGGAGTGATGCATGGAAAATTTATATGCGAAGACAAACCAATACAATTAACTATACTACAAATTTGCCTTTAGCTCAGGGGATTAAATTTGACCTGTAATTTTTTTTAACTTTTTTAGTTTTGGCATGATTTTTAGAGATATAACCAAATAGTATTTGATCCGAAAAAAAATTTTTATTTTTAACCAATTATTAATAATAACATTAAGAAATTTAATTTACAAATTTCGCAGCATTCCCAGATGCTAAAGACAGAATTAAATATGGAAGAACAATCTCAAGCTATTGANATTAAAGCGATTAACGAAAAAATTGAAAAGCAAAGCGCCTTCGTGGACCTCCTAACACTTGAAATGAACAAGGTCATTATTGGGCAAAAACACATGATAGAGCGCTTGCTAATTGGTTTATTAGGCCAAGGTCATGTTTTACTTGAAGGGGTGCCGGGCCTGGCCAAGACTTTGGCCATAAACACCTTGTCTCAGGCCGTTGCGGGCAGTTTTAGCCGCATTCAGTTTACTCCAGATTTACTTCCTGCCGACGTTACGGGGACCCTTATTTACAATATGAAGGCTAATGATTTTACCATTAAAAAGGGTCCTGTTTTTGCCAATTTTGTTTTGGCTGATGAAATAAATAGAGCCCCTGCTAAAGTGCAGTCGGCCCTNTTGGAGGCCATGCAGGAAAANCAAGTAACTATTGGAGACGACACTTTCGTTTTGGANAAGCCCTTTTTAGTAATGGCAACGCAGAACCCGGTAGAACAAGAGGGTACATATCCTTTGCCTGAAGCGCAAGTAGACCGTTTTATGCTAAAGACCGTCATTGATTATCCAAAGCTGGATGACGAACAGCATATTGTCCGTGCAAATTTAAAGGGTGTCTTTGAGAAAATTAAGCCCGTGGTCAAGATTGATGAAATTTTGGCTGCACAAAAAGCCGTTCGTGAAGTCTATATGGACGAAAAAATTGAGCGGTATATATTAGATATTGTTTTTGCGACGCGCTACCCAGGGCGTTACAATTTGGCAGATTTAAAGCCGCTGATTTCATTTGGAGCCTCGCCTAGGGGTAGTATAAACTTAGCGACCGCAGCAAAATGCTATGCTTTTATCAAGCGGCGTGGTTATGTGATTCCTGAAGATGTGCGGGCCGTCGTNTTAGACGTATTACGCCACCGTGTTGGGATTACCTATGAAGCTGAAGCTGAAAACATTACCTCTGAAGACATTGTCAACAAAATTGTCAACATCATTGAGGTTCCCTAAGAACCGTCTCTTAGATTGAAGCGCTTTCTTTCGGGCATAAATTACCTAAATGGACACAAAAGAGTTATTAAAAAAAGTACGTAAAATTGAGATCAAAACGCGCCGGCTTTCCGACCATGTTTTTGGGGGCGAATACCATTCGACTTTTAAAGGGCGCGGAATGACTTTTTCTGAAGTCCGCCAATACCAATATGGAGACGACATTAGAAACATTGACTGGAATGTGACCGCAAGGTACAGCGCGCCTCATGTCAAAATATTTGAGGAAGAGCGCGAGCTTACCATGGTGCTGGCGGTGGATGTTTCTGGTTCAAAGCAGTTTGGAACCCATGAACAATTTAAAAATGAATTTGTAACAGAAATAGCTGCCACGCTAGCGTTTTCAGCGACTCAAAACAATGATAAAATTGGATTGATCCTTTTTTCTGATGAAGTTGAACTTTTTATTCCGCCAAAAAAAGGCCGTTCTCACGTACTCAGGATCATTCGTGAACTTTTAGAGTTTAGGCCAAAAAAGAAAAAAACAAATATTGCTGAAGCACTTCGCTTTTTGTCAAGTGTAATGAAGAAAAAAGCCATTGTGTTTCTAATTTCTGATTTTATGTGTGCAAACTACAAGCGGAATCTAAAAATCGTCGCGGGCAAACACGACATCACTGGCATTCGANTCTATGATAAAAATGAGGTTGAAATTCCTAATTTAGGAGTCGTTCAAATGGTAGACCAAGAAACNGGTAANTCGTTTTTAGTAAATACCGGCCTTAAAAGCGTGAGAGAAAAATACGCGAGNCACCNACGNAATCAGATTGATTACTTTCAAGATANCTTTAAAAAGTCTGGTGCTGGTTCTTTAGACTGCCGTACAGACGAAAGTTACGTTAAAAAATTACTGGGCTATTTCANGCAAAGATAACTCGCAGATGTCAAAAGAGATAAAACAGTTTTTAAATTCCTTAAAAAGCCAGTGGTGCATGCTTGGCCTTGTGCTTATTGGGGNGTCTGCANGCGCTCAAGTTAAAGCNTCNGTAGATTCTANGANGATTAAAATTGGNGAGGCCTTGTTNTACTCTTTAGAAGTGGAATGCAGANAGCACGGCCGTNGTTGTATTTCCAGAAAGCCAAACTTTTGGNGCNATGGANGTTATAGAAAATTACAAAACAGACACCNTGTCAAAAGACCTTCGNCTNAGGTTGTTAAAAAAATATGGCCTCACGCAATTTGATTCTGGCNCCTACACNATTCCGNGCCAAAAAATTTTAATTGGCNACAAAACATTNTTTTCAGATTCTATTAAAATTGAGGTATGCCCTGTAAAAGTTGACACAACCAAACAAAAGCTCTATGACATCAGGCCTGTTTTTGAAGTGAAAAACAAAGCTCCTTTTGGGAGCGTACTGAAATGGATTTTGGGGGGGCTTTTAATTGCTGGGCTTGTCGTCTGGTATTTTTTTGTATATAGAAAAAAGGGGCTTAAAGAGGCTGAAAAAATCGCCGCACTTCCTCCTTATGAGCAAGCAAAAATTGCCTTGGAAAAACTAGATGAAAAAACATACTTTGACAATGGGGCGGTCAAATCTTTTTACTCTGAGCTCAGCTTTGTGCTGCGTAAATATCTCAATGAAAAAGTATACAACCAATCGCTAGAGAGTACCACAGAAGAGTTGTTACATAAGCTTAAAATGCTGAGCCGGTCAAAAGAGATCCTCTTAAATGATGAAACGCTTAAGAACCTTGAATTAATTCTGAAGCGGGCCGACTTGGTAAAGTTTGCAAAATCCAAACCCGAATTTGAGATTATTCGTTTGGACAAGCAAGTTATAGCCCAAGAAATTGACCTTGTCAAAGCGGGGTTGCCTGCGCCAACTGAAATCGAATTAGAACAAACCCTAGAATACCAAAAACAATTACAAAAAAAACAGCAGCAAAAAAGAATTAAATGGAGTCTGGGCGCGTTTTTGGGGCTGTTTATTCTGATGTTTTTAGGCTCTGGGTTGCATTTTGGCTTTACAACAGTAAAAGACACTATTTTTCGTCACCCAAGTAAGTTATTGATGGAAGGAAAATGGGTTTCAAGCGAATATGGCGCACCCGGAATTAGCCTAGAAACTCCTGAAGTGTTAGGGCGTGAATTTGAAGATTCGTTACAAATAAACACCACCGGTGTCAGCGTTAAAAAGTTTCGCTTTGATAATGGCAGTGTACCTTTAAAGATTCTTGTTAAAAGCTCCAAAATGGCGACAGAAAGCCCCAAAGCACAAGGTGAAAACACCATAGACCTCTTCCGGGTCTCTGAAAACGAATTGACGCTTTTAGAAAAAGAAGGCGCGTCAAATATGTTCCCGAAAAATGATCAATTTACAACCCCTAACGGGCAAGAGGGAATGAAAACCCACGGCACTGCTAACTATCGTTTTGGGAGTAAAATAACATCGGATGCTGAATTTATAATTCTTGGGTTTTCTACTCAAGCCCTGCTGCAACAGCTGATTATGATATGGGACGCCAATGACCCGTATGCCGTCGAGATTTCAAAACGAATTTTAAATTCTGTAGAACTTATTAAACTAAATCAAAATTGATGTTTAAGGGAATCGAGTTTACACATAGCGGATTTTTTTGGTTGCTCTTGGCAATTCCTTTTCTGATTTTTTGGTATGCCCTAAAACACAAACAACAAAATGCAGATTTAAGCGTGTCCTCCTTGGATGGCCTTAGGGGGCAAAGCGATATTTGGGGCTGGTTAAAACATTTTCTTTTTGTCTTGCGAATCGGCGCCATTGCGCTAATTGTAATCGCCTTGGCGAGACCTCAAACGGTTGATATTTCAACAAAAACAAAAACAACAAGAGGCATTGACATAGTTATGGCTATTGACGTTTCGGCGAGCATGTTGGCCAAGGACTTAAAGCCAAGCCGTTTAGAGGCCCTAAAAAATGTGGCGAGTCGCTTTATTAAACGCAGGCCTAACGATAGAATTGGGTTGGTTGAATATGCGGGGGAAAGCTACACGAGAACCCCAGTTACCAGCGACAAAAGCATTGTGCTCAGTTCAATGCAAGACATCAAGTATAACAACATCATAACTGGTGGCACGGCCATTGGAATGGGGCTTGCGACGGCTGTAAATAGAATTAAAGACAGCAAGGCCAAAAGTAAAATTATAATCTTGCTAACCGATGGCGTAAATAACTCTGGCTTTATTGATCCCAAAACAGCCAGTGAGCTGGCAGTTGAATACGGCATCAAAACCTATACTGTTGGTCTTGGTAGTAATGGAATGGCCTTGTCCCCTGTTGGGCTGAATAATGGCGTGTTTCAATACGCGAGGGTACAAGTCGAAATTGATGAGGTGCTTCTCAAGGAAATTGCCGAGGAGACAGGCGGAAAATATTTCAGAGCCACCGATAATAAAAAATTAGAGGCTATTTATGAAGAAATTGACCGTTTAGAAAAAACTGAGATTGAAGAGTTTAAATATTACAATTACGAAGAAAAATTCCGGCCTTTTGTTTTGTGGGCGCTCGGACTTTTAATTTTTGAGTTTTTAATTCGACACAGTATTTTAAGAAGTTTTGTATAAGATGTTTCAGTTAGAAGAAGACATATGGTTTTGGTTGCTTTTCCTGGTTTTAGGGATGGTAGTATTATTTTTTTGGACCGCGTTGTGGAAGCGAAAAACAAAGCGGCTTTATGCGTCTGCTGAGCTATTAAAGCGGCTAAGCCCAGACCAATCCCGATTTAAGGCGGTGCTAAAGCTTGTGGTTTTGGCCATGGCGTTGGTTTGTTTTTGCATCGCACTTGTGAATCCAAAAGTGGGCACCAAACTTGAAACGGTCACACGTAAGGGTGTAGACATTGTCTTTGCAATCGATGTTTCAAAAAGCATGCTGGCGGAAGACGTTGCGCCAAACCGATTAGAAAAAGCACAACAATTAACGGCGCAAATCATTAATAACCTCGTTAGCGATCGTGTCGGTATTATTGCATATGCCGGTAAGGCGGTTCCTCAGCTACCAATCACAACAGATTATGCGGCGGCTAAAATGTTTCTTCAAAATATGAATACGGACATGTTGTCTTCCCAGGGAACCGCTATTGATGAGGCCATTCAGCTCTCCAGAACCTATTTTAATGATGCGGAGCAAACAAATCGTGTTTTGGTNATCATTTCNGACGGGGAAGACCACAANGANCTGAATCTTGATNTTGCAAAAGCGGCANCAAAANAGGGNATAAAAATTTTCACNATTGGTGTTGGAAGTGAAAAAGGNGGGCCNATNCCCNTAAAAAGAAATGGCNTTGTCATNCGTTATAAAAANNACCAAAAAGGCGAAACNGTTATTACAAAACTGAATNCCANNACATTAACCGCAATTGCTGAAGAAGCAANTGGTTTGTTTATNCNNGGCCAAAACACGAAACAGGTAACGGAAAAAATTGNTGANNTTTTAAATAAATTAGAAAAAAAAGAGTTTGAAGNNAAAGAGTTTTCTGAGTTTAAGGATCAATTTCAATGGTTTTTGGGGTTGGGCCTTTTCTTCTTAATTTTGGATGTTTTGTTTTTGGAAAGAAAAACAGCGTGGCTGAAACGCCTTAACTTATTCAATGAGAATTTATGATACATAAACGTTATTTTCTTTACATCAGTTATATGCACTCGAAACAAAAATTATTTTTTTGCTTCGTGGCCATGTGGACTATTTGCGGTTACTCACAAGAGGGCGCAGAAGCGACGTTACTGTCTAATCAATATATATACGAGGGAAATACGATTGTTGAAGAATCCTTTGTTGAGGCTGAAAAAAACTACAGAATGGCCCTTTCTGAGATGCCATCTAACAAAAAAGGAGCATATAATCTTGGAAACGCCTATTATAATGCGGAGCTTTATGACGAGGCTTTAGTGCGTCTTAACTCGGCCGCAAAGGACGGGTCTAAATCAGAAAAACACCGCGCCTACCATAACATTGGAAACACTTTAATGCAAAATAAACAATGTAAAAAGGCTGTAGAGGCTTTCAAAAATGCATTGAGAAACAACCCTTCAGACGATGAGAGTCGTTACAATTTAGCCCTGGCCCAGCAATGCGCTAAAGAACAAGGCGNGGGTGATGATGACAAAGACAATAAAGAAGATAAAGAGGACAAAAATAACGAGGACAAAAAAGACATCGACAAAAAACAAGACCAAGAGGACAAGAACAAAGAAAAAGGCGACGGCGATAAAGAGTCCAAAGATGATGGTAATGATCAAAAGGAAAACGAAAACCCTGAGGAAACAAAAGAGGACAAAAAAGATGGCGCAAACAAAAAGCCGCAGCAACAACCTGGAAAATTGTCTGGCCAACAAATAAAAAGTTTATTAGATGCCATGAACAATGAAGAGAAAAAAGTTCAAGAAAAAATGAATGCTGTAAAAGAGAAGGGCGCTAAAATCCGAACAGAAAAAGATTGGTAGTTTATGAGGAATACGTTGCTATATGTTGCATTGTTTGTGTCTAATCTTGTTTTGGCGCAAGTAACGTTTGAGGCCAGTGTTAGCAAAAGAACGCTTGGCGTTAATGAGCGTCTGCGTATTGATTTTAAAATGAATGAAGACGGAGACAACTTTACACCTCCAAGCTTTGAAAACTTCAAAGTTGTTGGCGGACCAAGCCAATCTATAAGTAATTCATGGGTTAACGGTGTTCGCAGTTATTCAAAGAGCTATACATATTTTTTGACGCCTACAAAAAGAGGTGTTTTCACTATTGAACAATCTCAAATTGAGGTCAACGGAACTATCTATAAAACATCTCCTATTAAAATTACGGTAACCGCGGCGGTAGAAAAGCCTAAAGACCCAAACGACCCAGAATATATTGCTGAGAAAAGNATACATCTGGTGGCAGAAATTTCAAAGACTAACCCCTATATAAATGAAGCTGTATCAGTGGTTTATAAGCTTTATGTTGCAGAAAANACCGGGGTTCGCANCTGGAGCGAGCTGGACGCGCCACGATACAATGATTTTTGGAGNCAAAATATAGCCGTAAATGGGCTTTCCGTTAAANAGGGNCANTNCAAGGGNGAAAATTANCGCTANGTNGTTCTTAAAAAAACAGTGNTATACCCTCAAAAATCTGGGAAACTAACGCTAGAGCCTTTAACNCTNGATGTTAGTGTGGAGGTNCCTTCNANCCGCAGAGATATCTTTGGAAGGCGAGTNATGANCACNGCCAACAGGACNGTCACNGCAGGNANAAGNACNATCAATGCAANGCCGCTTCCNGNGCAAGGAAGGCCTGANAATTTTTCTGGGGCTGTNGGCNAATTTGATTTTGAGGCAAACGTCTCTAGAANCANCCTAATTGCNACAGAGGCATTTNGTTTATCAATAGAGGTTNAGGGAAANGGAAACTTAAAGCTATTTGAGCTTCCAAAGCCCAATNTNCCNGCNGCGTTAGAAATATATGAGCCAGAGCGNTCAGAAAATATTGANNCTTCGATCTCNGGAATGCGCGGNAGTNCCGCTGACAATTATACGNTTGTACCAAATGAGGAGGGGCNGTACCCNATTCCTTCAGTTGCGTTTTCTTATTTTGATCTNGCTTCTGANAGCTATAAAACNCTGNTGTCAAACCAAANTGTGATCTCTGTAAANCCNGATCCAAGCAAAAGCGCTGTTTTAGGTCCNGTTTCAGCAAAAGAAAAAGGANCTGTAGTTTATTCNAATATGGGNCAGTTTTCACCCTTTAAAACAAAGACAAGCTTAGANCTNATAAATANGCCTCCTTTTTATGGAAGCCACNTGTTTTGGGCTTTGTTNTTNGGGCCTTTAGTTTTTATTCCGCTGNTGATTNTCTATACTAANNTTAAAGGNAAAAGGGCCTTAGANATCACGGGGAATAAAATTAGAAAAAACAATAAATTAGCGAGAAANNACCTAAGTGAAGCNAAAANAAGCATGGGCAAAAAAGAGCTNTTTTATATTGCGCTTGAGCGCGCGCTGCACAATTACCTAAAGGCCAAACTAAAAATCGAAACGNGTGAATTCAGTAAAGNCAAGATTAAACTTTTGTTAACAGAAAAGGCGGTGGTTGNTGATGATGCNTCAGGTTTTTTGGGGCTNTTAGAGGCTTGTGAGCTAGCCCGCTANACGCCACTTCAAAATTCTGATATGAAGCGAGATTACATCGCAGCTTCTGAAATTATTANCCGCTTAGACAAACAGTTAAGATAATATGAGNACATTGGTTTTATTNTTTTTAGTGTCGTTTTTTTNG
Organism: Formosa sp.; assembly: GCA_002684355.1. GTDB lineage: Bacteria > Bacteroidota > Bacteroidia > Flavobacteriales > Flavobacteriaceae > UBA3537. Next base: position 6,745 of record NYVA01000007.1, on the reverse strand, counting down.
GGGNGNNCTCAGGGCGAGTTGGNCTTCGAAAAGGCNAACAGTCTATACAATGANGGGGNTTATNCCGCCGCCATTCAGGCTTACGAAAACATTCTTAACAACGGGCTNCACTCNGCNGANNTNTATTACAATTTAGCNAACNGNTATTANAAACAAAACANNGTNGGNCNNTCNNTTTATTACTATGAAAAAGCNTTNNTNTTNGCGCCGAAAGATAAATCGATTCTCAACAATTTGGCCTTTGCTCAAAAAATGGCTGTAGACAAAATAGAGCCGGTCCCCGAAGCAGGGTTTTTGAATTTTATAAACGCTTATGCGAGATTGCTCCCTTTAGATGCTTGGGCGGTTGTCTGCGTGGGCTTGATGTTGGTTTTTATAGGATTTTTTACGGCTTATTATTTATCATCGAGCACTAGAAAAAAGCGGTTATTTTTTCTACTGGGGTCGCTTTCGGTTTTTGCGCTTTTTATTGCTCTGAGCTTAACTTTTCAAAAAGAACGCTTGTTAAATACAGAAAATTATGCTGTTGTGTTTAGCCGGGCTATTGATGTGAGATTAGAGCCTAATCTAAAAAGCGAGTCTGTTTTTAGGCTGCACGAGGGCGCTAAAATCAGATTGCTGGAATCTTTTCAAGAAACTTGGTCAAAAATTAAGTTAAGTGATGGGAAAACAGGGTGGATGTCAAACTCCGCCTTTAGGGCTCTCTGACTTTTTTTATTTTGCTATTTTTATTTGAAATTTATACTTTTGTTTTAAGCTGAATAAGCCCGTTGAACTATTAATTATTTTCTTACTTTTTTTATAAAACTTATCATAAATGAATCAATTATTTTCAAATATTAAAGGTGATGCTTTTGGAGGCATCACAGCAGGCATTGTTGCTTTGCCGTTGGCGCTAGCTTTTGGGGTGTCTTCAGGTTTGGGCCCAAGCGCAGGGCTTTATGGTGCTATATTTATAAGCTTTTTTGCAGCACTTTTCGGGGGGACCAATACACAAATTTCTGGGCCAACCGCACCAATGACCGCTGTAAGCATGGTTATAATTGCTGGAATTGTTGCGGCTAACAATGGGGACGTAAACAAGGCGTTGCCTTCAATATTAATGGTCTTTTTGTTGGCGGGAGTGATGCAGATTGGGCTTGGTTTTTTGGGCTTGGGTAAGTATATTAAGTATATTCCTTACCCTGTTGTTTCTGGTTTTATGACGGCTATTGGTGTTATCATTCTGTTAACCCAAATCTTACCAACCCTGGGCTATAACCCAAAAAATGACGAACAATATGTTAATGGTTTTAAGGCCCAAGCAGAGGAGGTTATTCTTGAGAAGATTTTAAAAGATGAGGCCAGTGAAGGAATACTTGTCCTTGAGGATTTTAAGGAAACCATCTCGAGAGCAGAAAAGGTAACAAAACAAGAAATACTTGTGGAGTCTAAAACCTTAGCGGCTAAAGAGGCTTCAGGCACAATAGGCGCCATAAAAACACTGCCCAGGGCGCTTAAAAACATCAATTTTCTTGAGCTCTTGCTTTCCCTCGCGACTATATTTATAATCTATGGCTTTAAGCGAATTACTACTGCTGTTCCAAGCACGCTTGTAGCGCTTGTTGTTGTTTCTTCCGCCGCCATTGCATTTGGCTTGGATTATAAGCCTATAGAAAGAATCCCCGAAGGGCTTCCTGTTCCTCAGCTGGAAATGTTTTCTAGCTTTAGTTTTAGCAGCATCAGCCCCTATATTCTAACAGCTCTAACATTGTCCCTTTTGGGGGCTATAGACTCCCTTCTTACAAGTGTAGTTGCAGACAATATGACTAAAACTAAGCACAATTCGAACAAAGAATTGGTTGGTCAGGGTATTGGAAACAGTATAGCCGCTGTATTCGGTGGGATTCCTGGCGCTGGAGCAACTATCAGAACGGTGGTTAATATAAACTCGGGCGGCAAAACAAGGCTTTCTGGGATGATTGCTGGAGTTTTATTGTTGTTTGTTTTATTGGCGCTGGGGCCAATTGCGTCAAAAATTCCTGCAGCGGTTCTATCGGGTATTTTAATAACTGTTGGTATTGGAGTAATGGATTACAAAGGCCTAAAAGCTATTCCTGTTTTGCCTAGGGATATTTCATTGGGCCCTATTAGGCTTAGCTCTGAAGTTCTTATCATGCTAACAGTCTTGATATTATCAACCTTTTGGGATCTTATTTTTGCTGTCGGCATTGGACTTGTTATTTCTTGTTTGATGTTTATGAAGCTTATTGGGGATGTCACATCCAGGGAATCTAATGTAGAGCCATTAAAAGAAGAGGCTTGGCCCGACGAAATAGCATTTCCGGTTGCGCTCAAAGACTCTGTTTTCATCAAGCATATCAAGGGCCCCTTATTTTTTGGTTATACCTCTGAATTTCAACATCTGTACAAGCAAATTCCGGATAACGCCAAAACGGTTGTAATCCGTTTAAGTAAAATGCAATACATGGACCAAACAGGGCTTTATGTAATGGAAGACATTCTTCAAGACTTAAAGGCCAGGGGCGTCAATGTGATCTTTGTTGGGCTCTTGGATCAACCCAGATACATGATGGAGCGTATCGACATTATTCCTGGGCTTGTCAATGAAGACCAGGTTTATGAACACTTCAAAATGTATTTGAAACAACTTTCCAAATAACCGCTGTTTGTTAAGATGATTTATACTTTATAGCTCAGGAAAACCTGAGAGGTCTAGTGGCGCATTCTCACCAACAATGTTGGGTAAAATTGCAGGCGCCAAAGACTGCACGCGTTTGTAAAAAATAGACTCTGCAATAGAGGCTTGTGAAACAATAGGTAGGCTTGTATTTAGCATATCAAAAACAAGCAATACTACAGAAACAAGTAGTGCTGCCTTGAGTCCACCAAAAAGTCCGCCAAGGATTTTGTTTAGAATTCCCAACGACGCAAAACTGGCAAGTTTGGTAAGCGCTTTTCCAGCAAAAGAAATTGCAAAAACAATCGTAAGAAAGGTGATGATAAAAGCGGTTATGCTTGCGGTTTTTTCAGACAACTCGAAATACTTGGCTATAAACACACCTGCATAATTGCTGAAATGAATTGCGCTATAGGCGCCCATCAAAAGGGCGAGCAGTGACGCAACCTCGACAAAAAAGCCCTTAAAAAGTCCTTTAACGGCTCCAAACCCTATTAAAGCCACTAAAGTTATGTCGATTGCGGTCATAGAAAATATATTGTGGGCGGTTTTTAAACAGGTTATTAAACTTCCTAAATTTACAAAATAATTGTATAACGCTGAGAAGAGCATTAAAAAAGAGGGTGTTCGAAAGTATTTTCTGTAAGACTGCTTTATTGATTAAGTTTTATTAAATTTGATTTTTATTTTTTAAATGATTGACCACATAAAAAAACTTATTAAGGAGGCCGATGAATTTTCGGCGGACAGCTTGTCTGCCGTTGAAGATTTCCGTATTAAATTTTTAGGAAAAAAAGGAGTGCTTAATGATTTGTTTGAAGCGTTTAAAGCGGTCTCAAATGATGAAAAAAAAGCCTATGGTCGGGCCATTAATGAATTAAAGAAAACGGCACAAGAAAAAGTAAATGCCCTAAAAAAATCCTTGCTTATAGGTCAAACTGGCCGAGCAGAATCCATAGACCACACGCGGCCGGGAGATCCCTTTTTGGTTGGGGGCAGGCATCCTATTTCACTTGTAAAAAAGCGAATTATTGATATTTTTTCCCGCATTGGCTTCAATGTAAGTGAAGGCCCTGAAATTGAAGATGATTGGCATAACTTTACGGCACTTAATTTACCAGAACACCACCCTGCAAGGGACATGCAGGACACTTTTTTTATTCAGACAGATCCGGATATTTTACTTCGCACCCACACCAGCTCAGTACAGGTTCGTTACATGGAAAATAACAGTCCGCCTATTCGCACTATATCGCCTGGTAGAGTGTATAGAAATGAGGCGATTTCTGCAAGATCTCATTGTTTCTTTCACCAAATTGAAGGTTTATATATCGATAAAGAAGTTAGTTTTGCTGACCTCAAACAAACCCTTCAGTTTTTTACAGAGGCCCTTTTTGGGAAGTCTAAAATTCGGTTGCGCCCATCCTACTTCCCTTTTACAGAGCCGAGCGCCGAAGTGGACGTCTATTGGGGCCTGGAAACAGAAACAGATTACAAAATGACCAAAGGCACCGGTTGGTTAGAAATCATGGGGTGTGGAATGGTAGACCCAAATGTATTAACAAACTGTGATATCGATGCTAAAAAATATTCCGGGTTTGCTTTTGGTATGGGCATTGACCGCATTGCTTTATTGCTTCATCAAATCAATGACATCCGTCTTTTAAGCGAAAACAACCTGCGGTTCCTAGAGCAGTTTAAAAGCACATTCTGATTTAGAAAAATTAATCTAATTTATTAGCGAGGGCCTTAAACGCTTGTTTGGGGTTTTGGTGGTGGTATAAAATATTATAAACCGCATTAATGATTGGCGTGCGTGCGGGAGTTGCTTTTTTATTGTTAATTTCGAAAGCGCTTTTTGTTGCATAATACCCTTCAGCCACCATACTCATCTCTATTTGTGCTGATTTGACAGTATATCCTTTCCCAATCATATTGCCAAACATTCTGTTGCGCGAAAAAGTGGAGTAGCCTGTTACCAACAGATCTCCTAAATAGACCGTTTCGTTAATTTTTCGCTTCATTTTATATACCTTTTTGATGTAGCGTTTCATTTCTCGAATGGCGTTGCTCATTAAAACGCTTTGGAAGTTATCCCCGTAGCCAAGACCATGAGAAATTCCTGCAGCAATGGCATATATGTTTTTTAACATCGCGGCATGCTCTGCGCCAATAACATCATCGTGCGTGTTTGTTTGAATATAGTGACTGGAAAGTTTGGATGCAATTTCCTCTGCATTGGCCTTATTTTTACAGGCGATCGTTAAATAGGATAGGCGCTCTAATGCTACCTCCTCTGCATGACAAGGCCCTCCAATAACCGCAACTTGGTCCTGCGGAATTTTTTTTATTTTATGAAAATATTCTCCTGCCAAAAGTCCAGATTCCGGAAAAATTCCTTTAACGGCTGAAACAATTATTTTAGCAGAAACATCAACCGTCATTAGCTCTATTTGCGCATGAATATAGGCGGAGGGAATTGCAAAAATTAGAACGTCTGCTGCTGTTGCTGCCTGGTTAATGTCTGTGCTTATAATTAATTGTTTGGTGTCAAACTCAACAGAAGACAAATAAGACGGGTTGTGTTTTTCTTCAAGAATGTATTGCGCCGTTTGGGGATTGCGAACATACCAATGAACTGTTTGTAACTTTTCACACAACATTTTTACAATGGCAGTAGCCCAGCTCCCACTTCCAAAAACAGCATATTTTAGTTCTGAAGCCATAAATTAATTGAACTTTTGCTGAAGGATTTCTAAAAACCGTGTTTCATAGTCACCTTTGTCTTCCCAGTTGCTATAGTCAGGCTTGATAATATTCTGAATAAAATCTGAGATTTCCTCAAAAGAGTCCATGGTGTTGAGCTGAGAAATGACCCGGTCGTAGTCTTCGTTGTTGTTTTGAAACAGGTGGTTGACAAAAGCGAGCCTGTCATTAAGGCCGATTTGAAATCCTGTTTTTTTTAGCTTCTCGTCTAAAGAGGTCTTTTTAATCGCCGTTAAAGAATCGTCCATAGCCAGCGTTTCTTCAGGTTCAGAATCAGAGTCAAGGGGCTCAAAAATAGGCAGTTGTCCAAAGCTGGGTGACAATTCAGACAAGTCTTCTTCGACAACATCCGAGCTATTAACGTCATCCACTAAAGCGTCAACAGCGGTAGTTTCTTGGGGCATCTGAGCAACAATATCTTTTATTTTCTCGGTGGCGGGCTCCATAAGCGGTTCGTTGGGCTGATTATCCATGTTGACATATACTTTTTCGTCTATTTCAGCAGTGTCTGAAACTTTATTGTTAACGGCGCCTTCAAGGGCGTTGAAAAATGACGCATCTGTCGCAACCTCTTCAGGTATTTCACCATTGAAATGCGTCTGTAAAAACTTGAGAATCGAAATTTTTTGATAGAGCAAGGCAACTTCATTTTGCATTTTGTTTAAGTCTTCCCTTCCTGTCAGCTTTAAAACGCGGTGGGCAATACTTATAAGCTCAGATTCTAATTTCTTTTTCATATGGTTTTTAATCTTGGTTAAATTTCGGTCTTAAAGCTATAAAATAAGCCTGATAAATTAGTTTTAGATAGGTGCTTTAATTTTTAGTAAATTTACGGAGACTTAATATATACATTGATACAATCTTTGTCTGTGCTAAAATTACAAAATGTTTCTTGAAAATACAGTAAACGCGAAAGAACAATTTGGGTGGATTGAAGTTATCTGCGGATCGATGTTTTCTGGTAAAACAGAAGAGCTCATTCGCCGCCTTAAGCGCGCTCAGTTTGCGAAACAAAGAGTTGAAATCTTTAAGCCCGAAATTGATGTCCGTTATGGCGGAAACAGAGTGGTCTCACATGATGCTAATGAAATTCTTTCAACCCCTGTGCCTTCTGCCTCAAACATTCCGCTGCTTGCAGACGGCTGCGATGTGGTTGGTATTGATGAGGCACAATTTTTTGACGATGAAATCGTAAGCGTATGTAATGCCCTTGCCAACAAAGGAGTTCGTGTCATTGTTGCTGGGCTGGACATGGATTTTAAAGGAAATCCTTTTGGGCCAATGCCTAGTTTAATGGCA
>NYVA01000051.1 GCA_002684355.1 Formosa sp. | reverse complement strand
CGTCTGCGACAATTGAATTGACTTCTGGTCAAGATCTGGTCATGGTCAATAGCATCATCACTGTACTCAACAGTCAATTACCAGATGCCAGCATTCAGTTGGCCGATCAGGTGCAATCCACTTGTTTTTCAAGAACAGTAGTATTGGAATACACCATTTCCAATTCCAATGCTACAGATGAATTGCCATCAGAGACCCCTATTGCATTTTATATTGAAGGCACACTCATTGCCCAGTCTGTTGTTGGGGAAACACTTCCCATTGGTGGTTCAGTAAATGCATCTATCGCCTTTGATATTGATCCAAGTGTTCCAGAGCAATTTGAAATTATCGCAGTGGTAGATGATACAGGCGATGGCAATGGCATCATTTCAGAAATTTCAGAAACCAACAACACTGCTAGCATTGACGTTGAAATTTCCAATGATGGTTGTCCAATTTTTATCCCACAAGGGGTCTCACCCAATGGAGACGGTTTAAATGACTTCTTTAATATTTTGGGACTTTACGATGTTTTTATCAATCATAAACTGCGAATATTCAACCGCTATGGTACCATGGTCTTTGAAGGCGATAATGATTTAAAATGGGATGGAAGTGCCAACCGGGGGCCCAACCCAAGTTCCGGAAAACTTCCGGTAGGTACTTATTTTTATGTTTTAATTCTGAATGAAATTGATTATGGATACCGCAGCGGCTGGGTGTATTTAAATTATTAATAAACACTGCGTCAAAAACAAAGCAAGTCCATTGCAACAGAGCGCAGATTCTCGTAATTTTGCAAGATGCGTTTTAAACTTTTTTCAGACTTTAAACCCACTGGAGATCAGCCTCAAGCCATCCAAGAACTGGTAGAGGGCATTGATAGGAAAGAGCGATTTCAAACGCTTTTAGGAGTCACAGGCTCTGGTAAGACTTTTACGGTAGCCAATGTCATTCAGGAGTTGCAACGCCCNACACTTGTTTTGGCACACAATAAAACTTTGGCGGCCCAATTGTATTCAGAATTCAAACAATTTTTTCCAGAAAATGCGGTGGAATACTTTGTTTCTTATTACGATTACTACCAGCCCGAAGCCTATATTCCAGTGACTGGCACCTATATAGAAAAAGACCTTTCCATTAATGAAGAGATTGAAAAGTTGCGTTTGAGTACCACCTCTTCCCTACTTTCGGGCCGCCGAGACGTCATTGTCGTGGCATCCGTATCTTGTTTGTATGGCATTGGAAATCCTGTAGAATTTCAAAAAAATGTCATCAGTTTAAAAACCAACCAAGAAATTTCAAGAACTGCACTGCTTCATAAATTGGTGCAAATCCTCTATGCCCGTACCGAGGGTGAGTTTAACCATGGGAATTTTAGAATTAAAGGGGACACATTGGATGTCTTCCCAAGTTATGCCGATCACGGATTTCGCATTCATTTTTTTGGCGATGAAATTGAAGCCATTGAAGCTTTTAATGTGAATGATAACAGCCTTATTGAGGTATATGAATCGGTTAATATATATCCTGCAAATATGTTTGTAACATCACCTGATATTTTACAAAATGCCATCAAAGATATTCAGGACGATTTGGTTAAACAGCACGATTATTTTAAAGAAATTGGCAAGCATTTAGAAGCCAAAAGGTTGAAAGAACGCACCGAGTTTGATCTGGAAATGATACGAGAATTGGGCTATTGCTCAGGGATTGAAAATTATTCTCGTTATCTGGACGGCCGTGCTCCAGGAACCCGCCCTTTTTGTTTATTGGATTATTTCCCAGACGACTACCTTATGGTGGTGGATGAAAGCCATGTGACCATTTCCCAAGTCCACGCCATGTATGGTGGTGACCGAAGCCGAAAAGAAAACTTGGTAGAATATGGTTTCCGATTGCCCGCCGCCATGGACAACCGCCCGCTTAAATTTGAGGAATTTGAAAGCTTGCAAAATCAAGTGCTATTTGTAAGCGCTACGCCGGCAGATTATGAATTGACAAAAACCGATGGGGTTTATGTAGAACAAGTCATTCGCCCAACAGGATTATTGGATCCAATAATTGAAGTCCGCCCCAGTGAAAATCAAATTGATGATTTGATTGAAGAAATTCAGCAACGTGTGGAAAAAGATGAACGTAGTTTGGTGACGACCCTCACCAAACGCATGGCAGAGGAATTGACCAAATATCTAACCCGCATCCAAATCCGTTGCCGCTATATTCACAGCGATGTGGATACTTTAGAAAGGGTCGAGATTATGCAAGACTTGCGCAAAGGATTGTTTGATGTTTTGGTAGGGGTCAATTTATTGCGGGAAGGGTTGGACTTACCCGAAGTATCCTTGGTAGCTATTTTAGATGCGGATAAAGAAGGTTTTTTACGCTCTAATCGTTCTTTGACGCAAACGGTGGGTCGCGCGGCCAGAAACCTCAATGGAAAGGCCATTATGTATGCGGATAAAATTACCAAAAGCATGCAAAAAACTATGGATGAAACCGCTTACCGTCGCGAGAAGCAAATGGCTTATAATTCCGAACATAATGTCACACCAAAAGCGCTTAATAAAAGTTTGGACAATGCGCTGACACAAAACTCGGTCAGTAGTTATTACTATGAACAAGAGGCCCTAAAAGCCGCAGAACCTGAAAGTGCTTATCTAACCAAGCCTGAGTTGGAACAAAAAATTCGCGACAGCAGAAAACTCATGGAAGTGGCGGCCAAAGAATTGGATTTTATCATGGCGGCCAAATTCAGAGACCAAATTTCGGAGTACAAAAACAAACTAGAAGCTTTAAAGTCATAAAAAAATACAGANCCAAGGCCCTGNATTGGTAATTTTATAAAATTTTGTTTTTTAAGCCAATACCGCTTGGACCTTATCCGCAGCTTCTTGAAATTCTACCGCACTTTGAACATCGAGTCCGGAATTGTCAATCAATTCCTTGGCAATGTCCGCATTGGTCCCTTGCAAACGTACAATAATTGGAACATTGATGGCATCGCCCATATTTTTATAGGCATCTACAACACCTTGTGCTACTCTATCGCAACGCACAATACCGCCAAAAATATTGATTAAAATNGCCTTGACACTGGGGTCTTTTAAAATGATGCGAAAAGCCGCTTCTACCCGGGNTGCATCGGCTGTACCTCCAACATCTAAGAAATTGGCAGGGTCACCGCCTGCTTGTTTGATCAAATCCATGGTGGCCATGGCCAATCCAGCGCCATTGACCATACAGCCAACGTTACCATCCAAATCGACATAATTAAGTCCTAAAGCATCAGCTTCCACTTCAATTGGGTTTTCTTCGCGTGTATCACGCAATTCTAAATAATCTTTATGTCTGAATAAAGCATTGTCGTCAATGGTTACTTTGGCATCAACCGCCATTATTTTTTCATCAGAGGTTTTAAGCACAGGGTTGATTTCAAAAAGCGAAGCATCAGACTTAATGTAAGCCGTATATAGCGCCGATACAAATTTGGTCATGTCTTTAAAGGCGGCGCCGGAGAGCCCTAGATTAAAGGCCACACGACGTGCTTGAAAAGGTAAAAGTCCTGTTGCAGGATCTATTTCTTCTGTAAAGATGAGATGTGGGGTTTCTTCAGCNACTGTTTCTATATCCATTCCGCCTTCTGTAGAATACATGATCATATTGCGGCCTGAAGTACGGTTAAGCAATACCGACATATAAAACTCATCAGTTTCTGTTGGGCCAGGATAATACACATCTTCTGCCACCAAGACCTGGTGTACGGTTTTCCCTTCCNCAGAGGTCTGTGGGGTAATAAGTTGCATCCCAAGAATTTGATCTGAGACAGANTGCACTTCATCCAAAGATTTAACAAGTTTTACACCGCCACCTTTGCCTCGGCCTCCAGCGTGCACTTGGGCCTTGATGACGTGCCAAGCAGTTCCCGTCTCTTCGGTAAGTGTTTTGGCAGCTGCTACTGCCTCACCAGGGGTTGAAGCCACATAACCACGTTGTATTTTAACGCCAAATTGGTTGAGAATATTTTTACCTTGGTATTCGTGTAAATTCATGTTTTAGTCAATTTAATTTTAGAATATTTTGTTTTCTAAAATCTACCAAACAAAAGTAAATAACCCACAGCGTTTTACCAATATTTTTTAAAGCTGATTTTAAACTAATAGGAAAAACCGTGTTTTTACTCATTTATGGGTTATATCTGTGAAACTGATCCCTTTGCCAACAAATACCGCATCAATGAGATAAATGAAAGGGATGTTTTGGCCATTTACAATGCGAATGCCTATTTATTTATGATGGTCAGCATGTAAAAATCCGGCTATAAAACCACCCAAATTCTTTGGTATAATGGAAAATCGCATTGGATTCGCAAAAGCTAAACNTTTGAAGATTTACTGATAAAACAGNTTAAATTGGAGTACCAGGAACGTCTTTTAGGGATATATTAACATAATAATTAGGCTAATTGATATATATAACATTACCTTTGCCTTTTTAAATTAAATTATATAAAGTGAAAAACGGAACAGTAAAATTCTTCAATGCATCCAAAGGATTTGGATTCATTACTGAAGAAGATTCAGACACAGAGCACTTCGTGCACGTTACCGGATTGATCGATGAGATCAATGAAGGCGACGCCGTTGAGTTTGAATTAAAAGAAGGTAGAAAAGGCATGAATGCAGTAAATGTTAGAGTTCTCTAATATTTAAGAAAACATTATTTTTTTACAAAAAAACCTTTCCAAATGGAGAGGTTTTTTTTATAGTTTATTCCAAAACCTCTACATAGGACTGCAGGTATGAAAAAGCTGGGGTGAGTTGGCCATTTTCGGTCATTTTTGCACGGCCAAGCAGTCCATCCGCATCGCCATTAAAAAAGGCNGGGAGAATGGTTTCTGCAAATGTAGCGNCAAAACCTTCGCTAGCATCTCGAGGCAATTCACAAGGCAAGTTATCAACTGCCATGACAGCGATGGCCGCTGGATTATTAAAATCTGTTTCGGACTCAGATTGTGGGTCATAGCCATACATTGGATTTTCTATGGTTGAGGGACGAATGGTGCAAGCCACCGGCCCGTCAATGTCACAAGAGATATCGGCCACCACTTTGAGTTTAAAATTAGGTGCTTTGGCTTCGGCTCTGCTAAAAAAATAAGGCGCGTCTTTGCCATAAAAATGACCAGCGATAAANACATCAGCCACTTCAGTAAACCTAGAAAAGGTGGATTTGTATGCAGAAGCATTGGCAAAAAAATCAGCTTTAGAGGCTTGGGAACCATCTTTTCGATCGACATAATCCAAAACATCTAATTGAACGTAAACAGGTCCATCAAATGATTCCGTTAAAAATGCCGTAACACTNACTTGTTTGATTTGCATTTCATCCAAAACTTCTTTGGCCCCCTGCCCGACCCTACCAGTACCAGTCAAAATAATTTTTAAGGGCGGCAATTTTATAATTTTAAGGGCGGCATCCAATTCGGAACGCCCCTTAAGGTCTGTGGCTTTTGGAAGTTCAAAACAATTGAATTTATTCCCGAGGGTACGAATGCCATTATAGGCGCCCACCACACCAGCATAGTAGCCAAAACCAATGAGGCGGTTTTTGTTGGCATCTACCAAAGTTTCATGGTCATAAAGGGTAATGTTTTTAGCCAAAACAGCCTGCAGTAATTTGCGATTGTAAGGCTGTTTTTTAATGGTATGGCTAAAAAAGAAATAACTTTTATTAGGGATGAGTGCAGCAATGGGCACTTCTTTGACACCAATCATCACATCGGCCTGGCTGATATCGCTTTTCACTTCCAGTCCTTGGGCTTGGTATTCAGTGTCTGAAAACGCACGAATATCTGACGATTCTACGATCACCTCAGCTTCTAGATGNTTGTTTAACAGGGTTTTACAAGCGGTTGGTGTGAGTACCACCCGGCGATCTGGGGGTGATTTTCGTTCTTTAATCACAGCAAATGTGTTGGCCATAGCAGAAATTATATGCACTAAAATAGCGGGATTTTAATGGGTACACAAGTTTTTTTGTAACTTTGCCCTCCTTCTATGAAGGAAACATTACAATACGGGGTCGACTGGTATTGACATCAGGATCTATGGAATTGTAAGCACGTCGTGTCATGGTATTGAAACACGTTAAAGGCCATACCAACATTTAAACGGCGAGAATAACTACGCTTTAGCTGCTTAATCCGAATTATAGTAGGATTAGCCTCGGCACACAAGGTGTGCAAGCTTTATGTCTCTTGAAAGCCTTGATTCGTGGCGTTCAATTTTGAGACATCGTAAATATGGATCTAGAAATTCTAAGGCTTTGGTAGGATTTTGAAATTAAAGAAGCTAAGATTTAAATGGGCGGTTTTTAGTCAGTTTATTTCCGACAATTAATTAAAAACTAAACGTGTAGAAAGCACTTTTTTAGCTTGTTTGGACGAGGGTTCGATTCCCTCCGACTCCACGACATTATTCCCTAAAATAAATTTCATTTTAGGGAATTTTTTTTATATTAAATTTGTTTCAAAAAATAATATTAAATGAAAAAANATATATTTTTTATAGCTTCGTTAATGATGGTGCTTATGTCATGTGATAATGAAGAAAGTTCTTCACAGTCAATAGAAACAGATGGCTATAATATGTTGCTTATTGGGAATAGTTTCTTTAGACCATATGCTGAAAAACTTGATGATTTATCTATTATCGCAGGATTTGAAAAACATAATAGCACTCGAATCACCAGAGGAGGGGAAAATGGAAGACCAATCAATTTTTGGAATGACTCAAACACAATTGAACATTTACAAATCAAGACAAATCTTGATGAAGGAAATATTGATATTTTTGGAATGACAGCGGGTCACGACCCTGAAGATCCAATTGAAGGACATCGGGCATGGATTAATTATGCCTTACAACAAAATCCTGATATTAAAATATTCATTGCCATACCACAAATTGATTTCCCTGCAGATTGGGAGCAACGTGCGGAAGAATACGGATTTGATAACATTCAAGAATTATACAATTATTTTGTTAATGATGTTGTACACCATGAGATGGTAGATCAATTACGTGATGAATTTACATCTACAGAAATTTTTACTATCCCTACAGGATGGACATCAGTAAACTTGGATCAAATGAATTCAAATAATGAATTATTGGATGACATCTCTAGATTTGGCCCACAACAAACCTCTTTATTTACTGACCTTAAAGGACACCAAGGGGATATTATTAGAGAAACCGGTTCTTTATTATGGCTAAGTAGTATTTACAAAGTTGATTTATCAGCTCTTTCTTATCATACCNATTTCAATACAAACTTACAAGAAATTGCAAAACAAATAATGGACAATCACAATTCAAATTATAAGCTTTAAAAGCGAATCTTTATTNTACGAGGAAAATTAAATTGGTTCGTGATTCAGTCTTAATTTTTTACAATCTTTCTTATCAAAACATCTGTATCGGTCTCTATTTGGAGCAAATAAATCCCAGCTTCAAAATCGCTTAAATCAAATTCTATTTCCCTTCCATTAAAATTATATGTGGTCAACAATTGTCCGCTTAAGCTAATTATTTTTAGATTATTAATATTATTTGAAGTGGAATTTATCCTCAAAATATCTGTGACAGGGTTTGGGTAAAAAGTTATAAAAGATTCTGACTCAAATTGAGGTGAAGATAAATTTTCAGAAGTGTCATTTTGAGCTATCCAACTACTGGCCAAAGCATTGTCTAAATCTAAACTAATGAGTTTTAAAAAGGCCCCTTCTCCATCGGCATCTTCTGGCCATGGTAAAACATCGTTGTAAATGACAAAGTCTAT
>NYVA01000006.1 GCA_002684355.1 Formosa sp. | reverse complement strand
GACTGGCATGCAGCACAGCCCGAAGAAAACGTGATTACAATTTTTGAGGGTCTTAAACATGTTGGTAATCAAAATGGTTATGAAGTCGAATTTTTTGATTCAGGAGAAAATATTCGAAAAATAAAGGACAAGGCCATTGCAACGGCTGCTCAAAAGGCCAAGGATTTCGATTATGCCATTGTGGTTGTTGGAGATAATTCTATGCGTTACCGCTGGAAAGACAAAACCTCAGGGGAAAACATGGGGCGTGCAGCCTTGGATTTGCCTGGAAAACAATTGGCCTTAGTAAAAGCCATAAAAGCGACTGGAACTACAGTTATAATTGTGTTGGTTAATGGACGTCCAATTTCTGAACCTTGGTTACAAGATCAAATCCCAGCTATTATAGAAGCTTGGGAACCTGGTTCTCTTGGGGGACAAGCGGTCGCAGAAATTATTTTTGGAGATGTCAACCCAAGTGGTAAGTTAACCCTTACTGTGGCACGTGACGTCGGCCAATTGCGAATGATTTACAACCATAAACCCTCGGCCTATTTTCATAAATATGCGCTAACAAAAGCAACTCCACTATATCCTTTTGGATACGGATTGAGCTATACCGATTTTGAGTATTCAAAACCAACATTATCGACACCGATTTTAAATTCAAATGAAACAGTATCTGTTTCGGTTTCTGTTACAAATACAGGCAGTTATGATGGAGATGAGGTGGTACAAATGTATATAAGAGACCAAATCAGCAGCGCGACACGCCCTGTTAAAGAGTTGAAAGGTTACAAGCGCATATTTTTGAAGAAAGGGGAAACAAAACAAGTCTCCTTTGATATTGATAAATCCACTTTAGCATTTTATGATATTGACATGAATTATTGTGTCGAGCCTGGAGATTTTTCAATCATGGTTGGCAGTTCTTCGGATAAAAAAGATCTCAAAACAACGATTTTAACAGTCAATAAACGCATGGATGTTAATGAATAATTTCTTAAAATATACCTTTATTTTGTCCGTTGTTTTTCAAGCGGCTGCCCAAGATATCAAGCCAGCTAAAAACGTGCTTTTTATCATGGTGGACGATTTACGTCCTGAATTGAATGTTTATGGCCAAGATTTAATTAAGAGCCCCAACATTGATGCTTTGGCTGCTGCGGGTATCACTTTTAAACGTGCCTATTGCAACGTACCTGTTTGCGGTGCTTCAAGAGCGAGTTTACTGTCTGGAGTTAGGCCTACAGCAAAGCGCTTTTTAAAGTATTATTCCAGCATTAATGAGGCAGGACCCAACGCCCAACATATTGTAGACTATTTCAATGACCGAGGCTATACTACAATAAGTAACAATAAAATCACCCATTTAAAAAATGACATTAAAACATGGGATGAAGAATGGCACCCTAAAGACATCAGTTGGCGGAATTATCAAGATCCAAAAAACAGAGACCTTGATGCCAATAAAAAACCTGGGCCAGCCTATGAGAGATTGGCGGTTGAAGATTCGGTTTATTTTGATGCCCAAACGGCCTATAAGTCCATTGAAGACTTAAAAAAATTGAAAGCAAATGGTCAGCCTTTTTTCTTAGCAGTTGGTTTTGTAAAGCCGCACTTGCCTTTTACCGCTCCAAAAAAATATTGGGATCTTTATGATGAAAGTAAAATAAGATTACCAAAGCAGTCAACTTTTCCTGAAACAGCGCCAAAAATAGCCAACCATAAATGGGGGGAACTGCGGGCTTACAAAGACATTCCAAAAGAGGGACCCATTCCAGAAGATTTAGCGAAAACGCTCATCCATGCTTACTATGCCAGCGTTAGTTTTGTTGATGCACAAATTGGCGAATTAATCAATGCTTTAGATGCATTAGAGCTTCGTGAAAGTACGGTTGTTGTATTGATGGGGGATCATGGATGGAGCTTGTCAGATCACGGGCTTTGGGCCAAACACAGTAATTTTGAAGTGGCCCTTCAAGTGCCTATGATCATCAGTGCTCCTGGACTCTCAGAAAATAAAAAATCAAACTCCGTTGCCGAGTTGGTAGATTTATACCCCACACTTTGCGATTTAACTTCTGGTGAAAAACCCCCGCATTTACAGGGGAATTCACTTATTTCAAGCCTGCAGAATCCAGATAAAATATACAAGACTACGGCTCTTGCCCGTTGGCAAAAAGGGGAGACCCTTATTGACAATAACTATTTTTATACTGAATGGAGTTTAAAGTCAAATCGCATTCAGCGCATGCTATACGATCATTCTATTGACCCAGATGAAACGGTCAATTTAGCAACGCTTAGGCGCTATGATAAAACTGTTGAGTACCTGAGTCAACAATTAAAATTATTTAAAAAATCCTTTAACTAAAGCATTATGAAAAACGTAATTTTTACTGTAATTAGCTTCTTTTTGGCTCTGCAATTGGTGGCGCAGTCCGAAACAAATGTAAATACTACAGATCGTCCGAACATTGTGTTTATCATGTCAGACGACCATGCTGTCAGTGCCGTGAGTGCTTATGATGATTGGTTGGCAGAGATTGCACCTACGCCCAACATTGACCGCATTGCGGACAATGGGATGCTAATGACAAGGACATTTAATACCAACTCAATTTGTGGGCCAAGCCGTGCCTCTATTTTAACAGGGAAGTATAGCCACATCAATGGGTTCTTTAAAAATGAAAAAGGTGGAGATTTTGATGGGTCACAAGTGACCTTTCCCAAACTTCTACAAGGTGCTGGTTACGAGACAGCTGTTATTGGTAAGTGGCATTTAGGTACAGCTCCTACCGGATTTGATTATTCTAAAGTCATGATCAATTGGGGTGGTCAAGGAACTTATTTCAATCCTGTTTTTTTAGAAAATGGTAGAGATACCATTGTAGAACGCAAACGGCATTCTTCCGCCCAAGTAGCTCATGACGCACTAAAATGGCTCGACAAGGGACGAGATAAAGAGAAACCCTTTATGTTGATGTACCAATTTAAAGCCCCCCACCGGCCTTGGGAACCAGCTGAGGAGTTTCAGTCATTGTTTACGGATGGCGATTTACCACAGCCAGCTAATTTTAATGACAATTATAGCGGACGAGAGGCCGCTAAGGAACAGTGGATGGAAATTGAGAATCACATGAACAGAAGAGATTTAAAAATTCCACCACCTGAGGGTTTATCAAGACGTGAGGAAAACACGTATTATGCCTATGGTAATAAAGGCGAGTTCTGGACTCCAAATGATATACTTCAGGGCGCTGCACTTAAAAATTGGAAATACCAAACTTACATCAAAGACTATTTGCGTTGCGTCGCTGGGGTTGACAAAGCGGTAGGACAGATGTTAGACTACCTAGAAGCCAATGGTTTAGCCGAGAATACGGTTGTTATTTATACCTCAGATCAAGGGTTTTATTTGGGAGAACACGGCTGGTTTGATAAGCGCTGGATGTATGAGGAGTCATTTAGAATGCCTTTTATGATCAGTTATCCAAAACTGATAAAACCAAAATCTAAAAATGCTAATTTACTTTTAAATGTTGATTTTGCACCAACATTTTTAGAGCTTGCAGGCGTTGAAACTCCTGAGGCTATGCAAGGCACAAGTTTTGTGCCTCAGTTAGCATCAAACTTTGATGAGGTTAGAGAGGCAGTTTACTACCATTATTACGAATATCCAAAGTGGCATATGGTACAGCCACACTATGGTATTCGAACCAAGCGTTTTAAGCTGATTCACTTTTACTACAGCATGGATGAGTGGGAATTGTATGATTTGGACAATGATCCTGACGAAATGAACAATTTGTATGGACAACTTAAGTATAAAAAATTGACAAAGCTTCTAAAGAAAAAATTAAAGGCTTTACAGGTAAAATACAAAGATGATATGAGCTTAGATCAAATGCGCAAAATGACAGACATAGTGGTTGAGCGTGTTTACAATGAAGAAAATTTAAATACTCGATAATACTTGAAATTGTTATGATTTTCAACAAAACATAAAATTTGCCACATTTTTTACAGAATTTGCCACATTTTTTAGCGCGATAACGTTTTCAAGAAACTATTTTTGTATAAATTAGTTTATTGATTTTTAAACACATTTATAAATTTTTCCTAATTTTTACAAACCAAAACTTATTTTAAGTGCTAAAAAAATAAATTAAATTAACCAAAATTCTAAGTATGAAAAATTTTTACATTTTATTTTTATTAACTATTTCTTATTCGATCACTGCTCAGACTTTTGACTTTCAAAGTGGCCAGGACCAATATGGCTGGATTTCTGGAGGTGGCGGAATAACAGATGCCGACTTATCAATTACTTCCGAAGGATTAGTTGTTAGTTGGTCTGACCCAGGTGTAGACAATTGGCAAAATGGGCGCAAGCCAAAATTAAAACATACCAATGCCAATGTGGATGCAGATATGAATAAAATTTTCGGTATTACGCTGCACAATACTTCTAACTCAGTAACTAGAGTAAGAGTGATTCACTTCAAAGGATTAAATGGAACTGATCCCAACAGTCCAGCTGGAGCTCAAGCTAGGTATGCATCTTTTGATATTCCTGCCACAACAGGTGCTCAAGAAACGTTTTACTATGATCTAACCAATGTTGATTGGATAAATTATAACAATGCCATTGAGGATGAAACTGATTTAGATATGGATCACATACAAATACAATTTGTTACTGCTTCACCAGCGAATGGGTTTTTGACCTCTGAAGGATCAATTACAATTCATTCTATGTCATTTATAAATGAAATTCCATCTGAAGAGCGTGTTGATTATAATTTTAGTGAAAATGTTGAAGGATTTATAGGTCAAAATGGGGTTTCAGTATCTCAATCTGGTGGAAATTTAGTTTTAGACATATCAGACACCAGCCCTTATCCAAAATTAACACAAAGTGGTTCATTTGCAGTTAACGCTGATGCGTATAAATATGCAACCGTATTTTTGTCTGAAAATAATTCTCCCAAGTCAAGAATGACATTCGTGTCTCCCCAAGGCGGAAATCAGTTTGTGGCTACTGATATTACTCCAAATTCAACGACTGCCCAAGAGGTTAATTTTGATTTATCAGCCCTTGACAATTGGAATGGAATGATAAATAATTTTGCATTTCAAATTATTGAACCAACAGAAGAAGGAGCCCCTTTAACATCATCCGGAAATGCAAATATTGATAGAATTTTGTTTTCAACAGAGAATCCTCTTTCTGTAAACCAGTTTTCTTTGGAACAAAACTTAAGAGTATTTCCAAATCCTGCGAAAGATATCCTTAATATCCAAAGTGCCTCTGCTGTTAGAACGCTTCGTGTTCTAAATGTACTAGGGCAGGAAGTTTTACGTCAAAGTGGGGCCTATAGAACTATAAACGTATCATCTTTATCACCAGGCTTATACATTTTAAAGACAGAACACATTAATGGTGGTAAGGCCACTCGAAAGTTTATAATTCAATAAAATAAATATCAATTTAATTTTAAAAAAAATGAAAAAAATAATCATCACCTGTGCGCTCGTAATGTTCACTTTTATTGCTAAAGCTCAAGAAAACAAGTTTGCTTCAAAACGTGTTGCAACTGCAGTTCAATATATTTCCTCAAATATGGATTTATCTGAAGCCAATGTAGAATTTCTAAAAGAAACCCTTTACAATAAGTACGTTTCGAATGCAAAGAAAATTAGAGGTAAAGACTTATCGCAGGATGAGAAAAAACAAGTATACCGTACTGCTTTTATTGAAACGCGTAAAAAGTTAATGACTGTTTTTAGTAAAGAGCAGGTTGGTGAAATCACCAAACTTGAGCGTGAAAGTTTCAAGAAGTAATTATATTTAACTTTTACACACTGAGGAGGCCACGGGCCTCCTCTTTATTTTAATATATCATGAAATTTAAATTATTTTTTTTAGTTTATTATTTTTTGGGTACCAGTANTGGTTTTACCCAAATGTCTTCCTGGGAAATCGTCGAGTCCATGGGCAGAGGATTAAACATTGGTAATACTTTGAGTGCCCCCACAGAAGGTAATTGGGCTCCAATTATACATGAGCAATACTTTATAGACGTTGCCAATGCAGGCTTTTCCAATGTTAGGATTCCTACAGATTTTTTTGGATATAGAACATCTGGAACAAACTCAAATTGGCCCACTGATGCAAATACTTCCAGCCAATACAATGGAAGTATTGCAGATTTTTCTNTCAGTCCATCTTATTTAGACCGGGTCGAGACCATAGTTGATTGGTCTTTAAATCAAGGGCTTTATACAATCATTGACTTTCATGGTGCTAACCTTAAGTCCGAATTTTTAGAAACCTTCAANAATTCAAATTCAAGTTATACAACCCCTTCTTCTGCAAAGCGTGCCGCCGATTTAATGAAATTTAAATCCATTTGGATTCAAATCGCAAATCGCTTTATAAATCATCCCGAACAGCTAATATTTGAGGTTGTAAACGAGCCTTATTTTGAAGTCAGTGCTGCTGAAATGGATGCGCTCAATACAATGATTATTGAAGCCATCCGATCTACGGGCGGTAATAATAGCACACGTTGCATCATAATTACTGGAGGTACTAATACATCCTACCAAGCACCTACTACCATAGGAGATCAGGTTTTAAATAGTGATGCACACTTGATTGCTTCTTTTCACTATTATCAGCCCTTTAATTTCACAGCCTCTTCAAGATTGGAATACCTTAATTATACTTGGGGTAGCAATGCTNATAAAACATCAATAGACAACCATTTCAACGCGGTCAAACAATGGTCTGAAAGTAACAACATTCCTGTAACCCTAGGAGAATTCGGCGCTGACAATGAAGCAGGACTAAATTATGAAACTGGAGTTTATGGCAGCTATAGTGGACCTGAAAATGCTTCTCGTGTAGAGTACCACCGCTATTTGGCAGAACAAGCCATTAATCGAGGTTTTTCTTTTTCAGCCTGGTGCGCTGGCAATAAGTCCACAAAGTCTATACATTTACGGACTGACAATCCTCAAACCAACAATGCCATTCCTGGAACTTGGGTTGAAGATGTTAAAGAAGCCCTTTTAGCTGATGGAACTTGGCNAGAGTGTTATGGCCCTTCGTCTGCAGAAATTATTCGAAACCCCGATTTTGAATGCGGCTATTCTAACAATTGGAATTTATCTGTTCAAGGGACTGCTGCCGCTACTTTTTCTGCCGCTACCGGTTCTGTACATTCAGGGGCAACAGCTGCCAGAATTGACGTGACTTCATCACAGGGCTATAATAAGGTGCTTTTGAGTAATGTGATTTATGAAGAAGATTTAAGCGATAAAAAACTGACCATTGGATGTTACGCCAGAGGATTTCAATCCAATACTTCCTTTAAATTGAGGTTTAAATCTCAAGTCAATGGAAGTACAACTTATGTACCTTCTGAGATTTTTCAGCTATCAACCAATTACCAGTACTATGAATTTGAATATGAGGCTCCGCCAGGTACTTCTTCTGTTCAACTTCAAGCATTATTAGGGGCGCATGTAGGGACTTATATATTAGATAATTTTAGTATCCAAGTTGAAGACACCTCTCTAGGTTTACCTTCATATGTCTCTTCCCCTAAATTGATTTTGTTTCCTAATCCAGTAAAAGACTTTCTGTTCTTTAAATCAGATTTAAATATTCTTAATGTAAATCTTTACAATGTTTTGGGAGATTTGGTGCTTGAGAAAAAACAGACAGNTCAAATTTATGTAGGCGAATTTTCAAAAGGCCTGTATTTTGTTAAAGTTGAATTTGAAAATGGAAACGCAATCATAGACAAATTCATTGTTGATTAAACTTTGTTTGATTCTCTGATTTCTTTGGGAATTACTCCAAAATGATTTTTAAAGCACTTTGTAAAGTAAGATGGAGAGGAAAATCCAACCTTGTAGCTTATTTCACTAACGGTCAATTCCGTTTTTACTAAAAGTTCTTTTGCTTTTTCTAATTTTACGTTTCTAATAAACTCTGTAGCGGTATTTCCAGTTAATGCTTTAATTTTTCTATACAAATTACTCCGACTCAATAACAGCTCTTCAGCTAATTTTTCAACGCTTAAGTTAGAATCGCTGATGTTTTTATTGATGTATTCTAAAACATTGGTAATAAATTGCTTGTCTAGAGAGGTGGTTTGTGAAAGTTCTAGATTTTTTAAGCCGTTAAAATATTTATTAAATAGAATCTGTCGGCTCGATATAAGTTGTTTTATCTGAGATTTAAGAAGTTCCATGTTAAAAGGTTTTGTAACATAGGCATCGGCTCCTTTATTAATGCCTTTGATTTTATCAATTTGCATGCCTTTCGCAGTCATCATCAAAAGTGGAATATGGCTAATTTTAAAATTTGTCTTTATCTTTTCACACAATTCTAAACCATCTATAATGGGCATCATAATATCGGTGATGATAAGATCTGGAACAAACTTTAAAGCTTTTTCAAGTCCTTCTTTTCCGTTTTCTGCTGTTTTTATTTTGTAGTATTCCTGGAGTTCATTTTTGACATAATTTCGGAGTTCAATATTATCTTCAACAACAAGAATGGTTTTTTTGACATTTAAGTTGTTGGATTTTAAGTTCTCGTCATTTTGTGGTGTATTGGCATTGATTTGTTTAAAACTAGGATTGTCAACATTCAACTCTTTTTCTGGGAATTTGATGTTAAAATGTGCTTTTCCTTTGGGCAGTGAAATTGTAAAAATTGTTCCTACATTTTTTTGGCTTTTTACATCAATATTTCCTTTGTGTAAATCAATAAAACTCTTCACCACTTCGAGACCAATTCCAGTCCCCCCATAATATTGATCATCCATTTCATTGACTTGATAAAACCTAGAAAATATTTTCCTTAGATTTTCCTCCTTGATTCCAATCCCGCTATCTGAAATACTGACAATAACTCCCATATTTCTCTTGGAATTTTTAATNAGCGGAAATTCAATAGGTTCTGATGTCTCCTGTACTTTAAGTGTAACAGCTCCATAATCCTTGGTCGCTTTAAACGCATTTGAAAGTAAATTGAAAATAATTTTNTCCAACATTGAGGGGTCTGCCCAAATGTTAATTTTATCCGATCTGTGTTCAACAGATAAAATAATATTTCTTTGCATTGCTTCTTCTTCAAAGTGGCTTGCAACTTCGTTGATGAAAAGTATCAAATCAAATTTTGAAACATTGAGCTCTATTTTACTAAACTGAAGTTTTCTAAAATCCATTAATTCATCAATCAATCGAGACAAACGCTTAGAGTTTTTGTATATGATTTTATGTTTTTCTTGGATAGCATCTGGTAGACTTAGGTCATTGTTTTTAACANTGTCTTCCAGAGGGTTTAATATCAATGTTAAGGGGGTTCTGAATTCATGAGAAATATTGGTAAAAAATTGAATTTTTTTCGCATTTAACCCCTCAATCTGTTTGCGTTCCTCACGTGCTCTTTTAATTTCCAGACGTTCTTTAATTCGAATGTTCAAAAATCTGTAAAACGTAATTATAATTCCCAGAAAAAGTGAGAAAAAAATGAATGTGGCCAAGTTTGTTTTCCACCAAGGTGCTGTGACTCTAATTTNCAAAGTGGTGGGTGATGTNTTCCATATACCATCTGAATTAGCCGCTTTGACTTTAAACTTATAGTTGCCNGNTGGAATGTTGGTGTAGGTTGCGTTTCTTGTTTTTCCAACATAGTTCCAGTCGCTTTCAAAACCCTCTAAATAATAGGCATATTCAATATTCTTTGAACGCGTATAGCTCAACCCATAAAAATCGATTGTGAATAAACTTTGGTTGTAATTGAGCGCTAATTTTGAAGTCTCACCAATGACTTTTTCAAGAGGGCTGTTGTCCTGTTCTGGCTTGATACTTTTATTTGCCAATTTAAAATCAGAAAGAAAGACAGTTGGTGTGCTCGGATTTGAAGTAATATCTTTGGGGTTGAAAAAATTCACACCCTTGTAACAGCCAAAATATAAAACTCCATCATCAGAGAAATACACTGAATTTTTGTTGAAGTTGCTTGCTAGAAGTCCATCTTGAATATTATAGTTTGTAAAGGAGTTTTTAGTTACATCGAATTTAGAGACTCCTTCATTCCCCGTAATCCAAATCCTGTTTTTCTCTGTTTGTACAATTGATGAAATGGATTGATGTGAGAAATTATTTGTTGTGTTGTACCATTCTACGGATTGGTTTTTTGGATTGAGTTGGCACAATCCATACCCATCAGTACCGACCCAAATATTATTTTTATAGTCTTCAAAAAGTGTTGAAACAACATTGAAATTTGCATTCGTTTTTAAGCTGTTATTCAATATGTNATTGTAAGATTCAACCTTTGGATTTTTAGNCATATCAGAAACTTTAAACAATCCAGTTCGTGTTCCCAACCAAATATTATCATCACGGTCCACCAAAACTTTCCGGATGTTTTTCGAATCAATGTATTGTGCTTTTAGTGCTTTTTCTTGATGGTGAATTAGTACATTGCGCTTTAAATTATAAGAATACAACCCACTCAAAAAGCTACCAATCCAAATATTTCCTTTGGAGTCTTCAGCAAAAGACATAATTCGGTTTGATTTTAAGGTACCGCCGCTATTGTTAATTTGAATATTTTTAAATTTCTTACTTCCATCTTTTAAATAGAATAAGCCAGAGTTCCAAGTACCCACCCAAGTGTTGTTTTTGCTGTCAATAAAAACAGTAACAACATCTGCACTGCTAAGGCCAGTAGCCACTGGGTTATTGGGTTCTAAAAGATGTGTAAATGTTTCTTTTTTGATGTCATATACATCAATTCCACCATCGGCAATTCCAAACCATAAACGGTTTTTGTTGTCCTGTGTTATTGATGTNACNGATTTTGAAAAAAGGGACTGATCTTTGTTAGGAATACTTTCAATAGATTTGAAACGTTGTCTTTCTGGATCAAAAATATCAATTCCCTGGTTAAAGTAGCCTAACCATATCCTGTTTTTTTCATCGATATAAACTGACCAAACAGAGTTGGATTTTATACCCTTAGTATTTGATCTGTTGTATTTTAGAGACTTTACNCCATTATTGTTTAAAATGAAAAGACCGTCGTTTTCTGTACCACAAAAAATTGATCCTGAAGCATCTATTTCTAAAGCCAATATTCGCTTTTCTGTGATTTTATGAGTTTTGAATTCATAATAATTTGTTGGGGTTGTGAAAATTTCAATCAAGCCATTATTGACAGTACCCAACCAAATGCTACCATCTTTTTTGGTTAATATAGATTGAATNCTTTTTTTAATAATTTCAGCTTCTTTTAGGGTTGTNAATTTTGCNTGATCAAGCTCGTTAATCAGTGCATTATATTTTAGCAGCCCTCTGTTAGACCCAACCAATACTGCACCACGCTGGGTAGTTTTTATNTCGTTAACTTGAAATCCAGGGAGGTTGTTATCCAATNAAAATGCAACGCTTCGGCTTTTTTTTGTTTCAATATCAACGTTAAATACCCCCAANCCATGGGTNCCAACAAGTATTTTGCCTCCCTCTNTCTCTTCAATTGCTTTTACTTTTGTTTTTGAATCTATAGAGTCAAGCGAGACTTNAACAAACTGATCTAAGTTTCTNTTGTAAAGGTTTANNCCTTCTTCAGTTCCNACCCAAAGATTATTTTTAGAATCCATGTAAATCTTATTTACTATGGAGTGATTTATTGAGCCAGAATTGTCCCANTCATGTCTGTAATTTTTAAACTCATGTCCATTNAANGAACTCAGGCCATCTCCTTGTGTTCCAATCCAAATTANGCCTTTGTGGTCTTTGANNACAGATGAAATAGCNCGGTTACTGATTTGTTCTGTNAGAGACTCAAAATTTAAATTGTCGTAGNNTTCNTGTGCAAAAAAAGGGNTTTTACACACTGAAAAAAANACTAAAATTTTTACTAAATTATGNATGCGCATTTAGTTTATCNTTGCCNTTNAAATTGATTTATAGTGAGATAGACAAATACNGTTGTGAAAGAAATAATTTTCTATATTTACTACAAAATTGTTTTTTTTGCTTCAAAAATCATAGGATTATCNCCATATGTTCTACCTACTAAGAAACGAATTAAATATGTTTGAANAAGTTCAAATATTANTACNTTAAAGATANTTANTTTTTTTAACCAACCAATNATACACAAATGAAAAAGAANCTAATANTTACATTTGCAATTTTGTTACTNCCTCTGACAATTTNTGCGCAATCTAAAANAGTNACAGGGGTGGTCAATGACGACCAAGGATTGCCACTTCCNGGTGTTACAATTCAGGTTAGAGGAACAGATAACTTAGGAGCTGTNACAAATTTTGATGGTGAATTNTCNATTGCTATTCAANCTGCAAAAAAACAAGTNCTTGTTTTTTCNTATGTTGGATTTCAAACNATTGAGTTGGATGTCACTGAGTTGACAACCGTGAATTTATCCATGGAAATTGACACTGCAGAATTAGACGAAGTTGTTGTTATTGGATATGGTACAGTTCTGAAAAAAGACGTAACGGGCTCTATTAGTTCTGTCAAAGTTGATGAAAACATAGCCAATCAAACTACTGGAATTGATCAGCTTTTACAAGGAAGGGCTGCTGGTGTCCAAGTGTCTCAAAACTCCAGTGCTCTCGGTTCTGGTGTAAGCGTTAGAATTAGGGGTGCTAACAGTTTAAGAGGTAACAATGAGCCTTTATATGTTGTAGATGGTATTATCATAGCTTCTGCTGGAGAAGATGTTTTACCTGCAGGCGGTTTAGGTAATTCGGGACAAGAAACTCAAAATGGTTTGACTGGAATTAATCCAAGGGACATTGAAAGTATTGAGGTTTTGAAAGATGCTTCTGCTACTGCGATATACGGTTCTAGAGGTGCTAATGGTGTAGTCTTAATTACAACAAAAAAAGGAGAAAAAGGAAATATTAAAATTAATACTTTTCACACAACAACCTTTAGGAGTATTCGTAAAAAATACGACATGTTAGACGGCGTTGGTTATGCCCAGTATCAAAATGAGTCATGGCCTCTAAATAACTCAAACAGTACTGGGAATGTCCCTTTTTATATTGAAGATAACAATATATATGCTGTTGGTTATTCAACCGCCGGAAATCCTACCATAGGAGAAATTCCATTAGAATCATATAATTGGCAGGATATTGTATATTATCAATCCATGAGTCAGCAATTTGGACTATCTGCATCTGGAGGAGGTGATAATGGAAATTATTATATTTCTGCAGGCGTTGGTGATCAGAGAGGAATTGTAAGAAATTCTAGTGTTAAAACCGGAGACTTAAGAATTAACTTAAATCAAGATTTAAATAAAAATTTAAATTTACAAGCTCGAGCTACTGCTTTTTTTACAAAAACTGATTTTGCCAATTCAGGAGATTTAATAGGTTCTTCAAATCAAAGTTTTGTTAGAAGTACAATTGTTTTTCGACCTATTGTGGCTTCAGCTTCAGACGATTTTGTAGAGGACTTAGCCACCTCCAATCCATTTTCTTGGATTAATGATTTTACAGATATTTCTGATGAAAAACGTTTTATTGGTTCGATAGCTCTAAAATACAAATTACCTATTAAAGGATTGAGTTATCAATTTAGAACTGGTGGAAATATTCGTATTAAAGATCGAAGACGATTTTTTGGTTTGACAACATTTCCAGGTAGAAATGCGGGTGGTGCTCTTCAATTATCAGGCTTAAATGCAAAAACATATCAAGTTAATAACCTTTTAAGATACAATCGCAGTTTTAACAGAAAACATAGAATTAATGCGACTTTAGGAGTTACTTATGATGTACGCGAAAACCAAAATAGTATATATGCTGTAGAGGATTTTGTGTCTTTAGATTTAAATACTCAGCAGCCTTATCTTGGAGCTGTAATTTCAAGACCCTTGATGTATATAGATACAAAACAACAGGTTTTTTCTTTTTTAGGAAGGCTTAATTATTCTTTTAAAAATCGTTATGTTTTAACCGCCTCTTTCAGACGTGATGGTGTTTCTAAATTTTCCAAAGAAAATAGATACAGTTTCTTCCCCTCATTTGCACTTGCATGGAATGTTAGTAATGAACCTTTCCTTCAAAACTCAGATATTGTTAACAATTTAAAACTCAGAGCTGGATGGGGACAAATAGGAAATCATGGTATACGTCCTTACGGAACCATATCTAATTATAACTTTGGAAATGGTGTCTTATACGGCACTCCTGAAAATGGACTTAGCATTCCGATTATCTTGAATAACATAGCTAATCCTGATTTAAAATGGGAAACAACGGAACAGGTAAATTTTGGATTAGATTTTGCATTTTATAATGAGAGGATTTCGGGTACAATTGACTTTTATGATAAAACTACTAAAGACTTACTTCAAAATCTTCCAATACCAACATCAACAGGTTATAGTAATATTCTCATAAATAAAGGTGATATCAATAACAAAGGACTTGAACTGGGATTAAATTTTGATGTTATTTCAAATGATGATCTTGAGTTGTCAATTGGAGGTAATATTGCATTTAATAAAACCAAGTTGGAATCCTTAGGGGTACCTGAGTCTGATTTGTTTATTAATGGTACCGCACAACAGAGATCTTTCTTTTTTGGAAATCGAGTTTCCAATGGACAAATTTTTCGTTCTCAACCAAATATTTTTGTTGAGGGAGAGGAATCAAGCTTGTTTTATGGTTTTGAGACTGATGGGATTTACCAAACTGATGATACCGACTTGGCACCTGGATCAGTTCCTGGTGATGTCAGAATTGTAGATCAAAATAGTGATGGTATGATAGATACTGATGATTTAACTTTTATTGGTAATCCCAATCCAGACTTTATTTACGGATTAAATCTTAACTTTAGATATAAAAGGCTTAATGTTTCAATGCTTCTTAATGGAGTTCATGGAAATGATATAGCAAATGGCAATCTTCTAACGATTGGTAATGCTAGTGGTCAATTTCTAAATATTTCTCCAGATGCTTATTACAATGCATGGCGACCTGATGCACAATCCAACACGCATCCAAGAATTGGATATGATACCCGGGGAGATATTGCAATTACAGATCGTATAATCGAAGACGGAAGTTTTCTAAGGCTTAATAACTTAACCATTGGATATGATTTGCCTGTAGACAANNTNANTCTATTTCANAGATTTAATGTTTTTGTAACNGCNCAAAATTTATTTACNTGGACNAGNTACAGTGGNTACAATCCAGAAATTTCTAGTTTTTTATACGACGGNCTGAGAAATGGTGTCGATTGGAATGGAGCTCCGGATGCCAAGAGCCTTTCATTGGGAGTAAATGTTAACTTTTAAAATTAATTAAAAATGAAAAATTTAAAAATATTTTTGTTATTGACTTTCGTTGTTTTTTCGTCCTGTGATTTAGATGAAGAACCTCCGTATTTAGACGATACCGCTTACACTAATATAGATTCAGTACTAGGGACTTTGAATGGTATATATGCTGGGCTAGCATCTTATAATGCTCAAGAACAACGATTATTCGTACTAAATGGATTTTCAGGATTTTTTAATACAAGAAGGCAAGGAGGTAATACAAATAATGTGAATAACAGAAATTTGTTTTCATTGAAGCCTTTGAGTAATGATGGCGATGCTACTAACATGTGGTTGGGTTATTACAGAACAATAGCTAGAGCTAATACTTTAATTGCAAATATTGACTTAAGTTCAGATGATGAAGATCAAATTTCTCAACAATTTGAGGACGTAGTTGGGCAGGCTCATTTTGTAAGAGCGTGGTGTTATTTTTCACTTGTTCGCTTATTTGGAGACGTTCCTATGCTTTTGGACTTACCAGTATATGATGATTTAATGCATGAACTAACTTCTTCCAAGGATGTTTATACTTCAATTATCAACGATGCAACAATTGCATCCGATTTAATGAATGGAAGTACTCCAAATCATTATCCAAAAAAATATGCTGCTAATATGTTACTTGCAAAAGTTTATATGACCATGGCAAGTGATGATTACTCAACTGCATATGATATCATCCCAGACGTATTATTAGGTTCAAACTTTTGGCAAATGGCTTATGATCAGGCCATTCAAATATATAATGCAGATGTATATCAGTTAGTACCTCATTATCCATCATTATTTACCATGCAGGGTGAGAATAGTGTAGAGTCAATTTTTGAGTTGCAAATAAGTCAAAATGCTGCAAATTCTCAAATGGGGCGAAACTACACCCCAAACAATTATAAAGATGGACAGTCTTTTGGCTGGTTATCTGTAAATAAAAATATTTATGATAGTCACGCTTCTACATATCCTGGTGATATCAGAATAGAAGGTGATTATTTACCAAACCAAGTATGTGGTGGTAATCAACCACCTAGAGAGGGTGCAACTTATATGAGTTATTATTGGAACAACAATTCAAATTCCAATGGATATCGTCCAAATGGACTCAATTCTAATGGGACTTGTGCAAATTGGGGTGTTAGGGTTTACCCTAAAAACCCCAACAGAAATAATTACAGAAATGCCCATCCTTATTTCTTTAAATATGCCAATAAGGATGTAACTAGTAGTAATCAATATGACAGTAAAAACATTATTGTTTACAGGTATGCAGATGTTTTACTAATGTTAGCTGAGATTTCTAACGAACTGGGAAATTCAGCCAATGCATTAAACTATTTAACACAGGTTTTGGATCGTTCTGGATTAAGCAATGCAGACTATGCCAGTGCAGATCAAACCACTTTCCGCGATAAAATCATGAAAGAATACCGCTATGAATTNCTTGGAGAAGGTGAGGATGCACACAACAACA
Organism: Formosa sp.; assembly: GCA_002684355.1. GTDB lineage: Bacteria > Bacteroidota > Bacteroidia > Flavobacteriales > Flavobacteriaceae > UBA3537. The sequence continues at coordinate 15,193 of NYVA01000006.1, read as the reverse complement.
GAAGAAGAGGTGTTAATTATTTTTTAGATAACATTATAATTCCACACAACACAAATCCAACTTTAAATTTTGGAAATCCTTCTACAGGTCAGGGAGGCAGAGATTTAATTTTAAGTGAGGACCCTACACAGATTATGTTCTTACCAATTCCTGTTAGAGAACTCAATACTAATGATTTGATCAACTGATAAATAATTAGCATTTAATGTTACATAAGTTTTTAGTGGTTTTAAATATATTTTGGGTATTCAATTTGAATGCCCAAAATCAATTACCACTTGCAAACGGTAATTTTGAAACTACAGATTCTAATAATAGTTTTAGTTTTTGGTCTAACAATCAAATTCAAGGCGGTCAGGCTAATTATTCCATAGAAACGCAAAACCTTATTAACGGCAGTAGCAAAGCACAGAAAAGCCAAATCATTTCTTTAGGGACAAGCGGTTGGCATGTGAAAACTCAAAGTGATTATTTGTTTCGAGTGGAAGCGGGACAGAACTATACCGTCCGATTTTGGGCAAAAATTAGTGGGTCAAGCTCTGCGACCATGAAGGTTGTATTTCAAGCCTCCGATGCTCTTGGAAGCTATCAAGGAAACGACAAAACAATTTCTCAAGACTGGCAACAATACAGCCACAGTTTTACAGTCGCAGACAATGCAGATTTAAATAAATTGAGTTTTTGGTATATGGATGCAGGGGTTACTTATTATCTCGACGAAGTNGAGGTTGTTGAAGGAAATCCTATTTCGTTTAACCAGTCTATAACCTATCAAATGGTTGATGGTTTTGGCGCTGGAATTAAACGTAGAACAGAGCTGTTGTATGAACTCAGTACCACAATGCGCAATCAAATTGAAGCCCTAGCATTCCAAGATTTAGAAGCCAATATGATTCGCTTTTTTGTATACCATGACTTGGAAGATCCTAATGACAACAACAACCCATTTAATCTTAACACTGTTGCATTNGACTGGACGCGTTATGACAGCAATCCAAACATATNGAGATCTCGCTATGTAGCAGAAGCACTAAATAATGCCTTCAGTTTGAGTGTTAATGGATTTGACCATATTATTGGAAATTGCAACAGTGCACCGGCCTGGTTGAAAACTAACAACTCTCACAATGGTGGTGGAACCTTAGTTTCAGGTGGAGAAAATGAATACAGCGAATTTTTAGTTGCTTTTCTTAAAGGTATGGCCTCGCGTTACAATATCAATGTCACTGCAATTTCACCGACTAACGAGCCTGACTTCCAGGTTTCTTACGAATCTATGAATACACCGCCATCGCAGTTAGCGTCCATTATTAAAAATTTAGACCAACGTTTTACTACAGAGAATCTAGATTTTATTCATATTATTTCTCCTGAAAATTTTAGAGTAAATTCAAACAACCCTAATACTTCTGCAGCAAACTATATTGCAACTATGTTTTCAGACCCTGATGTTGTCAGTGCTACTGATGTTGTAGCCACTCACACCTATCAAAGCAATGTGACTTCTGAAGATTGGAACACTTTAAAGACGGTTAGTTTAGACAAAGATATATGGGTCACAGAGGCTGGTAATTTACACAGTCCATATTTTGACATGTCAGACGCCAGTTATTCTATAGAACGCATCATGGATGGCTTTAATTACGGTGGATTAACAGCCTATATGTTTCATTTATTTTACGAGCCACATTTGTATGAAAATGAGGTAAGTCCTGGTGAAAATTATGGATCTTCTGCTTTGGTATTATGGGATAGTGCAAATAATATCATACTACCAAAACGCTATTATGCGTTTAAACATTTTACAAATCTTGTAAAAAAGGGNTACCAAAGGATTCATTCGGANACATTTGGAGATGCTTTAAGAGTTTTGGCTTTTAAATCGCCTGATAATTCTAAAATTGTGGTACAGCTTTTCACACAGAACAATCAAAGTGATTTTGAAGTTGTAATTCCTTCAGGGACTACCTCTGTTGAGCACTACATTACTTCAGACAATAGTAACGAAAATTTCACGAGTGTTTCAACTAATAACATTGATCTTGNAGAAAATTCCATGCCAATGTCAATGGACGCCATGTCCATGCACAGCTTGGTTTTTAATATTGACACAAGTTTGAGCTCAGATTGCGGAGCTTTAATGGACCAGGCTGCTGAACTTTTAGTTTTTCCAAATCCTGCAAAAACACAATTAGAATTACGTTTCTTACACTTTGAACCGCATGAAATTAGTATATTCCAGTACAATGGTTCCAGAGTTTTCAAAAAAAATTACCCAGCATCCAAAAACCTAAGTCTTGATGTGCAATTTTTGCNCCCCGGTTTTTACATCCTTAAATCAACAACACAAAAAGGCCAACGCGCTGTTAAACTCATAATAGAAAATTAATGAAATCAAACTTTCAAATAACACTTCTTTTTTGTTTTTTAATTTTAACGATCTTCTTTAAATCTGAAGCGCAAGAAAACACAGCCAGTCCTAATTTTATTTTTTATTTAGCGGATGATCAAGATTTATTGGACTATGGGGTTTATGGCAATCCTAAAGTGCACACCCCAGCGGTAGATGCACTTGCAAAAGAGGGCATGCGATTTAATAATTTTTACACCTCTCAAGCCATTTGTGCACCCAGTCGTTCTCAGATTTTTACTGGGATGTACCCTGTAAAAAATGGTTGTATGGCAAATCACTTGGCGGTAAAACCCAATTTAAAAACAGTCATCACATATATGGANGCTGAGGGCTATGACGTCGTCTTGGCAGGCAAGGGTCATGTAAAACCAAATTCTGTTTTTAAGTGGTCTAAATATTTCAAATCAGTCAACCACCGCTATTTACCTTTAGACAAGCTTGAAAATTATTTAGAAACCACCAAAAAGCCTTTTTGTGTATTTATCACATCCGACTTTCCACATGGTCCATACCCAAAGAATTCAAGTTACTCGAATGAGGATATTTTTAAATTGCCGTATGACAAAGGATATACCCCCAATTTCAAGCGGGGTTACTATCAAAATATTAAAGATGACAATACACAGTTAGAACTTGTTTTAAACATGGTTAAAGCCAATAACCTAGTTNAAAATTCGATATTTATCTATGCTTCCGATCATGGTATTTCTGGTAAATGGGGCGTTGCAGAGCAGGGGCTTAGAGTTCCTTTTGTAGTGCGTTGGCCAGGNGTTGTGAATCCCAACTCTGTTTCAGAAAGTTTGTTAAACTTTGTAGATGTTTTACCCACTTTCTTGGATATAATAGGCGCTAAAATCCCAAGTGATATTGACGGAAAAAGTTTTCAAGCAACGCTTAAAGGTAGTCAAGCGCCAGTTCACGATTATATTTATTCTATTTCTACCAGGCAAAATATACAAGCATGTAAGGTTTTTCCAAGCCGCGCCGTCAGGGGTAAGCGCTATAAGTTCATNAGAAATTACAATTCCATGGAAGTTGTGGCCTCTAATTATGGAAACAATCCTGCGGTGAATGCTTTTATTAAAATTGGTGCCGAATCTTTTCCAAACATTCCTTTTGAAGAGTTGTACGACTTGGAAAATGATCCTTANCAGAAAAATAATTTAATAAAAAATAACGACTTATCTGAAATAAAAGAAGAACTTTCGGAAGCTTTAAAGAATTGGATGCTGTCACAAAATGATTTTTTATTAACAGAAAAAATGCCACTTATAAAACCAACGCTACATCCCCTGGACCGGGTTTCAAAATGGAATAAAGTTTCAAAAGATTTAGTAGGAAAAATAAGCGAAAGCGATTATATCCCGGTACATTATTAAACATTTAAAATGAATCAGATTAAAAGCTTTTTATTTTTTGGACTGTTGCTTATTACAACACCATCCTCCTTGGCGCAAAAGATTTCCAAAAAGCCATTAAATGTCGTTTGGATCAGCTGTGAAGATATGGGACCTGTTTTAAGTGCCTATGGCAATAAATCGGTTCATACCCCAAATATAGACCGTTTGGCAAATGAAGGCATCAAATATACTAATGCTTATGCAACGGTTGGGGTTTGTGCGCCCAGTCGTTTTTCTATCATTACCGGCATGTACCCTGCACGTTTAGGGGCGCACAATATGCGAACGGGTGACCATAACAATTTTAAATGGCCAGAAGACATAAAGCTTAGAAAAAACAAAGGGGTTTTAGACAAGTCCGGGAAAAATGTTCCAGATTATGAGGTGGTGCCTCCTGCTTATGTAAAACCATTTCCAGAGTATTTAAGAGCCCAAGGCTATTATTGTATCAATGATAACAAGTGTGACTATCAGTTCAATGCACCTTTCACAACTTGGGACGATGTTTATGGTGGGGGATCTTATAAAAATGCCCCTGAAGGGCGCCCCTTTTTCTATGTCAAAAATTATTACACGACGCATGAATCTCGGATTTGGCTACGTAAAGACAAACCCATGACGGTCGNTCCATCNNCTGTANCAGTTCCTGATTATTANGCCGATATCCCNATTGTNCGAGAAGGGATTGCACGTAAATATTCAAACATTGAAGCCTTGGACAAAGAGGTGGGTGTTTTGNTAGATCAGCTAGAAGCTGATGGTGTTATGGAGAATTCAGTTATTTTCTTCTGGAGCGATCATGGCGGTAATCTTTTGCGACAAAAAAGAGCCGTTGGAAACAGTGGTCTTCACGTGCCGTTGATCATCCGCTACCCTGATGGTTATCGTGCAGGTGAAACCGAATCGCGCATGGTTTCACTAATGGATTTGGGACCAACAGTAATGTCATTAATAGGAATTAACCCCCCTGATTATATGGACGGAAAGGCTTTTGCAGGCCCCTTTGAAGAAGCNCAAAGAGATTATATTTATGGTTCAGCCGATCGCTTTGATGAATCTACAGATATGCAGCGTTCTGTTTTGGATGGACGTTATGTTTACATCAAGAATTTCATGCCGGAGCTGCCATTGATTTACAGGAATAGATANAGAGAACAAATTCCGATGAACAAGCATTTGATTGAATTGGATGCCGNNGGAAAGCTTGAGGGNGATGCAGCCTATATTTTCATGAAAACGAAGCCGCAGGAAGAACTTTATGATCTAAAAAATGACCCTTATGAGGTCCATAACTTAGCAAATGACCCTGCCCATGCTGAAAAGTTAAAGTTTTTGAGGAGTCAACTCAGTCAGTGGCAAGCATCAATAAAAGACCGTGGCTTTACACCAGAGAGTGAAATCATTCGCGAATTTTGGCCTGATATGATACAACCAGTTACGGCGGACGTAAAGATTCAGCAACAGAACAATACCATTGTCCTTAGCTGTGCAACAGAAGGCGCTTCTATTGCTTACCAGCTGTCAGATGCCATTGGAACGGATTACTGGCAACTTTACTCAAAGCCTCTTTTGTTACAACCGCAAGAAAAAATAAGCACACGCGCCATCCGCATTGGCTATAAAGCTTCCAACATTACATTTAAAAACTAAATCCATTCGTATTATGAAAATAATAATAAAACACATTCTACTCATTTTTGGCCTGCTACTTTCATCTCATTTCATAAACGCACAGACGGGTACAAAAAACCATAATATTCTTTTTATTTCTGTGGATGATTTTAGACCAAAAATCAATTCCTATGGCGAGTCTCAAATGATTACCCCGAATATTGACAAATTGGCTTCTGAAGGTCTTCAATTCAATAATGCTTTCACAAATATTGCAGTTTGTGGCGCGAGTCGGGCCAGTATTATGACAGGCATACGTCCTAGTCAGAAACGATTTAATGATTACACTTCCAGAGCTTCCAAAGATACGCCCAATGCTATCAGTTTGAATCAACTTTTTATGGAAAATGGTTACGAAACGATATCCTATGGTAAAATATATCACTATCCAAACGATACGGGTGAATATTGGTCTGATAATGATGGGGGTGCCCATCAAGCAGATTACCAAGATCCTAAAGCCCAGGAGCGCAAGCGCAATGGAGAATCTGGAGAACATGGCCGTAAGGGACCAGCATTTGAGTATCCAGAGGTGGACGATTACGCCTATAATGATGGTAAAGTAACCCAAAGAGCCTTGGATAAAATGAAAGCATTAAAAGCAGAAGACAAGCCCTTTTTTATGGCGGTTGGATATGTATCTCCACATCTGCCTTTTATTCAGCCTAAAAAATATTGGGATCTATATGATCACAATGAAGTTCCTTTGGCGGACAATGCTTATCAACCAGAGAATTCACCCTATATTGCCATGCATGCCCAGCATGACAATGCGGAGTTGAGAAACATGTATTTAGATATTCCTAGCAAAGGCTTATTAAGTGATGAAATGTCCAGAAATCTCGTCCACGGCTATTATGCCAGCGTGAGTTATATGGATGCCTTGATTGGAGATTTAATTGATGGTTTAGATGCAATGGGATTGCGCGATAATACCACCATTATTTTGTGGAGCGATCATGGGTTCTTTTTAGGGGAGCATGGTTTCTGGTGTAAACACAGTACATTTTATGAAGCCATAAAGATACCTTTTATTATTTCCTCTCCAGGTTTTGCTAAAAACCAAACAACAGATTCTTTTACAGAATTAGTGGATGTATATCCAACCCTTTGCGAATTAACAGGAATTACTCCACCTGAATATATTCACGGAGAAAGTTTAACAACTGTAATGGAAAATCCATCGGTTAATTTGAAAGATGAAATTTACACCCGTTATAAGCAAGGCGAGGCCGTGGTGGATAAAAATTATTCTTACACAGAATTTTTTCAAGGAGAACAATATTTAGGTAATATGCTTTATGATCTAAACGTCGATTTGAAGCAAAATACAGACATTTCAAAACGTGCTGAAAATGCAGCATTGGTTGATAAATACAGCAAGAAATTGAAAGTGATGCGGGATTTCGTGAACAAAGACCCCTTGAAAGAGAAATGATAATAGTTTAAATTTGGGATTTGATATTTAGAGATTAATCGCCTCAAATTTGATAGGCTTTTACTCAAATATTCTAAGCAAATCAAACTTTTAAGTTTAAATTTAAATAATTATCCAAAAAATGACTTTTAGATTTAATTATTTTCAAAACGTAATATTGTCAAAAAACATCAAAATATTATTTTTTTTAATGTTTTCTGGACTTGTTTTTTCACAAAATTATTATGTGTCCGCGAACAATGGATCTGATATCAACAATGGCTCAGAAACGACTCCCTTTCAGACAATAAATAGAGCCATCTCATTTGTCAATCCAGGAGGTACAATATTTGTAATGAATGGAACTTATCAAAATAATGGTTATGGAACGGTGGATACTGCTACAAACACCAATATGAACAATAATCATGTGGTAACCATTAACAAATCTGGTTCAGAGGGTGCTTATATCACTTTAAAAAATTATCCTGGCCATTCCCCTTTGATTCAATTTGATGGTAGAGGTGGAATTGTTATTTCAAATAACATGAATTACATTATCATAGAAGGTTTTGAAGTGGTCGGACCTGGTGCATCCATTACTTATGCCGAAGCATATGCAAACAGAGAATATAAGGTTTTAGCGGCTTCTGATCCTAATGATGACATCAATTATAACCATACTTATTTTTCTGGAAAGGGCATTTGGGGTGGTTATGGCGCACACCATCACATTATTATTCGCAACAATATTGTTCATGACACAGCGGGCTCTGGGATTCGCTTCAATGACTCTGATCATATTACTATTGAATACAACGAAGTTTACAATACCACTTGGTGGACATCTTCGGCTTCATCTGCGGTTGTTTTTGCTGAAACTATTGCTTCCTCAGAAGCTGACAATGGAACAGATGTTAAAATGGTCATACGTGGGAATTTAGTTTATAACAACTGGAACAGAATTCCTTTTTATGTCACACAATTGCCTGACAATTCAGGGAACACCAATCCAAATTATGGGACAGCAACTTACAATAACATTTTAGATGGCCAAGGGTTGTACGTCACTCGCAGTGATGATAATTATTATGGAACTTTTTTATTTGAAAACAATGTTTGTGTAAATAATGGTAAAAATGGAATCAATTTTGACAATTCTTTAGGAGCCTCTGCCATTATTCAGAACAATACCTTGTATTACAATGGGGTTCATGAGATCATTCAAGATATTTCTGTGGCTAATGGAAACCCAGCTCACAGAGGTCAAAAAGTAGGAGGTATCAAAGCCAATAGAGTTCAAAATGTGACTGTTGCTAATAATATTGTAGTAACTCGAGATAATTTATTTTCAGCCATAGAACTTCCTAATATTTCAGGTTCCAGACCTGTTTTAAATAATATTTTTTTAAACGGAAAATTACCATCCGATGATAATGGCGTTCCTTACAATTTTATATCCTGTTGTAATATGATTGATGTAGACCCGTTATTTACTCAAGTTCCTAGTTCTGTCAACGGTGCTATCGACATCAGCCAAGCTAATTTTGAGCTCACAGAAAATTCTCCAGCCATCAATGCTGGAGATTCGAATTACTCTCCATCAGATGATTTTCTTAGTAATCCAAGACCCGCACTGGCCAATGCTATTTCCTATTCAAGTTTTGAAAATTCATTTGGTGGCTGGTCTCAATTTGGATCTCCCACTTTGACATCTACTACGGAAACCTCAAAATCAGGGGAGTACTGCCTTTCAGTCACCAATCGAACCGCCAATTGGCACAGTCCTAAATTGGTATTGGACAATCTTCTGGATGTTGGGGAAACCTATACGTTTTATGTTTGGGTGAAATTAGCCAGCGGGGGTTCTGGTAATGCTCAAATAACCATCAAAAACACTACATTGAACACTTACACTTCTGTAACAACCAGTACTGCTGTAAATGATCAGGGTTGGACACTTTTGACCGGGGATTTCACATATCCATCGAATGACCCTATGTTTGCATATGTCAAAGGGCCGAATGTTGGAGATGGAGTTGTTAGCGATTTTTACATAGATGATTTTACTTTGGTACCGCAAGGGTCTGCTGAGGTTGATTTTTCTAACATTAACGGTAATGATATCGTTGACATTGGTGCCTACGAGTTTATGAACGCAACCGCTGGAGTTTGGGATAATCATACTCAGGATGGCCACGTTTTTCTTTACCCCAACCCTGCAAAAAACCAAATAACGATTTCAAAATACNCTGCTAATGACCAGATTGAGGTCATGGACTTGTTGGGAAAATATTACCAACTCCCCAATAAAGAACATACACTANATAAAACGTTAACCTTGGACGTTTCAAGTCTGAGTACAGGGATTTACTTGTTGAAAATTCGCAACCAATACACCAACAGTTTCCAAACGCTTAAATTTTTGAAACACTGATATTAAGAATATTCAAAAAAATGAAAACGATGAAAAATTTAAACAAACCAATCTTTATAACATTTATCTGTGGTCTAATTTGTTTAATCGGTTGTGCCAATAAACTTGTTTCTGAACCTTCCAATAAGTTGTCATTAGGGGCGCATTTTAAAGATTTATTTTATTTAGGGGCGGCCATTAACGAAAATACTATTTTAGGTTTGGATCCAAAATCCGCTACAATTGTAAATAGTGAATTCAATACAATCACACCTGAGAACTCTTTAAAATGGATGTTTATTCANCCCAAGCCTAACAAGTTCAATTTTAAAGCAGCAGATAAGTATGTTGAAATGGGCCTTAAAAATAACATGTACATTGTGGGACATGCTTTGGTTTGGCATGCTCAGCTCGCAGATTTTATGCAAAACATCGACAAAAGTGCTGAAGCAAGAAAACATGTTGATAACCATATCAATAGACTGGTGTCTCGCTATAAAGGAAAAATTGATGCTTGGGATGTGGTCAATGAGGCTTTTGAAGAGAATGGTAGTTTGAGAGCGTCAGTTTTTTATAAAAACTTGGGTGAAAATTACATTGAAGAGATTTTTAGAAAAACAGAGAAAGCAGATCCAGATGCCGATTTAATNTACAATGATTACAATCTTTACAAACCTAAAAAGAGAGCTGCCGTTCTTGAAATGGTTAAAAAATTTAAAGCTAATGGCACAAAGATTAATGGAGTTGGGGTACAAGCCCATTGGGATTTAAAATCACCAAGCTTACAAGAAATAGAACAAATTATTTTGGATATTCATGCTGAAGGAGTTTATGTCTCTTTTACAGAACTTGACATTTCTGTGCTTCCCAATCCTTGGGAAATGGTTGGTGCTGAAGTGACTCAAAATTTTTCAAAGTTTGAAGGCGATCCAATAATGAATCCATACCCGAATGGATTGCCAGATGCCGTTCAAGAAAANTTAGCAAAGCGTTACCAAGATATTTTTAATCTTTTTGTCAAACACAGTGATAAAATAAATAGAGTTACCTTTTGGGGCGTAATGGACAAACATTCTTGGCTCAACGATTGGCCTATAAAAGGGCGCACAAACTATCCGCTTTTATTTGATAGAGACTACCAGCCAAAAGTAGCCTACACGCGTCTCTTAGGCGTTAACACTGAGCTATAAACCATTAAAAATTTTGCTATGAAATCAACTTCCGAAAAATTATCTATTATTGAAAAAATCGGTTACAGTCTAGGGGACTTGGCCGCCAATTTGGTATTTCAAACCCTGATGACCTACTTGGCATATTTTTATACAGACATCTACAAATTAGATGCCAATGATGCAACGGCCATTATGTTTACAGTTGGATTCGTCGCAGCGATTGGATTCAATCCAATTGTTGGTGCCATCGCTGACCGTACAAGTTCTAAATGGGGAAAATTTCGTCCTTGGATACTTTGGACGGCTGTTCCATTGGGAATAATTTCAGTTCTTGCCTTTAGTACCCCAGATTTTAGTTACAGAGGAAAGGTGATTTACGCAGTTATTACCTACACTTTACTGCTTTTACTTTATGCAGCAAGTAACTTGCCATATTCTGCACTCAGTGGGGTAATCACAGGTAGTATGAAAGAACGCAACAGCATCTCGTCATACCGTTTTGTAGCGGTGATGTTTGCCCAATTTTTTGTACAAGTTTTTATGTTGCCAATTATTATATATGCAGGTGAAGGCGACAAAGCAGTCGGAATTGAAATCGTAATGACTTGGTTGGCTATCATAGGGACTATTTTGTTATTGGTTACTTTTTTAACTACTAGAGAGCGCGTGGTTCCAACTGAGGAACAAAAGTCTACGGTTTGGGAAGATTTAGTAGACTTGGTGAAAAATAAACCTTGGATTATCATGCTGCTTATAACCACACTTACTTTTGTGTCTTTGGCTATGAAAGGGGGTAGTTATGTTTATTATTTTGAAAACTTTATAGATGCTTCAAGATTGACAAGCTTCATCAATCCTNTGTTAGAATTTTTATCTAGCATTGGAATTAACTTTTTTGGCAACGACCCAGTCTCTGCTGGCTTTGGTTTGTTCAATGCTGGGGGTATTATATTTATGATATTCGGGATTGGCTTGTCTAAAAACTTGGCTGATAAATATGGAAAACGAAATGTTTTCGGTTTGTTTTTATTCATTTCGACATTGTTTATCATACTGTTTAACTTTTTTAAACCGACCTCTATTGAGCTGATATTTGGATCTCAAATATTACATGGGTTTTTCTATGGAATCACCATTCCGTTGTTNTGGGCCATGATTGCTGATGTGGCGGATTATTCCGAATGGAAAAATAACCGCAGAGCAACTGCGATCATATTTTCGGCCATGATGGTCGGTTTAAAACTGGGTCTCACAATTGGGAGTTCTTTGGTNACTAAAATTTTGGATTACTATGGCTACGACGCCAAAAGTGTCTCCGGCCAANCATCCGAAGCCATTCTTGGTACAAAATTATTGGTGAGTATTTTTCCTGCCATTCCATTTTTGTTAGNNGTAGGCTTGTTNTTTTTCTATGAAATTAACAAAGACATGGAAACNCAAATAGAATTGGAATTAAAACAAAGACGAAACAACTAACAACCATGCCNGAGGATAATATTGACCACATAGATTTTGATGCATTAAATAAAAAAGCGCTGTCTGCCCCTTTGGTAACTCATATTTATACCGCGGACCCATCTGCCCATTACTTCAATGGAAATATATATATATATCCATCTCATGATATTGATGCAGGTGAANCTTTTGATGATCTTGGCAGCCATTTTGCTATGGAGGATTACCATGTCATTTCCATGGATAGCATTGANAGTAANGCCNTAGACAATGGTGTGGCCTTGCATGTAGATGATGTACCTTGGGCACAACAGCAAATGTGGGCGCCTGATGCCAATGAAAAAGATGGAAAATTTTATCTTTTCTTTCCAGCTAAGGATTATGAAGGTATTTTTCGAATTGGTGTAGCTATTAGCGACTCACCAACAGGCCCATTCAAAGCAGAGCCAAAGGCGATAAAGGGNAGTTTTTCTATAGACCCCGCNGTTTTTAAAGATGATGACGGTGCCTATTATATGTATTTTGGAGGCCTTTGGGGTGGCCAATTACAACGCTGGAGAACAGGTGTTTTTAATGCCGATCAACCAGAAAGCCCTACCGCATTCCTTCCGGCAGATGATGAACCAGCTTTGTTGCCATTGATTGCTAAAATGACAGATGATTTATTGGAGTTTGACGAAACCCCTAAGGCATTAGAAATTCTTGATAAAAACGGAAATCTTCTGCTCTCAGGAGATAATGACCGCCGCTTTTTTGAAGCTGCATGGTTACACAAACACAATGGAAAATATTATCTTTCATACTCCACTGGAGACACCCATTTTATATGTTATGCAATTGGAGATAGTCCCTATGGACCGTTCACTTATACAGGCCGAATTCTTAATCCCGTTGTGGGTTGGACTTCCCACCATTCTGTTTGTGAGATTGAAGGGAAAACCTATTTATTNTACCACGATTCTTCGCTATCAAAAGGCGTCACACATTTAAGATCTATAAAGGTAGCCGAAATAGAATACCGCAAGGATGGCTCCATTGTAACTTTAGATCCTTATTAATTTAAACCGTCATTTTTAGTTTTTATAATTTAAGCTTATGTTGGTAGATTTATTTTGGCTTCAATTATATTAGTAATTGCTTCATATTTATCAACTTTCGAACTATATTTAAAATATTTTTGAACTCCATCTAATACCAATTTATGCACACAAAATATTATATAGGATTTGATTTGGGAAGTTCTTCAGTTAAAGTGGCTTTAGTGGATGCAGCTAGCGGTGAAAATATTTTAAGCCTNCACGAACCCAAACACGAAATGTCCATTCTTTCAAAGCAAAGCGATTGGGCCGAACAAGACCCTAACGATTGGTGGAAATTTGTGTGTCAAGGTACAAAGCGCATCATACAAGAATCAAAAATCGATCCTTCAAACATTGAAGCCGTTGGTATTTCTTACCAGATGCACGGTTTGGTGGTTGTCGATACCAATTGCGAACCGCTAAGAAATTCCATCATTTGGTGTGACAGTCGCGCTGTGGATATTGGTAAACAAGCNTTTAAAGATTTAACCAAAGAACGCTGTGTGTCTTCCCTTTTAAATTCCCCCGCCAATTTTACGGCCTCCAAGCTCAAATGGGTCAAAGACAATGAACCTGAGTTGTATAAAAAAATCCATAAGTTCATGCTACCTGGAGATTTTATAGCTCTAAAATTAACAGGAACCATTTCAACTACAAACAACGGCTTNTCAGAAGGNATTTTTTGGGATTATGAATCGGATTCCGTAGCCAGTTGGTTGCTAGATTATTTTGAATTTTCTCATGATTTGGTGCCTGATATTGTAGAAAATTTTACACCTCAAGCTTACATCTCAAAACAAGCAGCAGAAGAAAGTGGACTGCCTGAAGGCATTCCCATTACCTACCGCGCAGGCGACCAGCCGAACAACGCCCTTTCACTGAACGTATTCAATAGTGGAGAAGTTGCTGCNACTGGTGGAACCTCAGGAGTTATATATGCGNTGACTGACAGTAAAAATTCTAAGGAATCGAGTCGTATCAACCATTTTGCCCATGTGAATTATTCGGCTAAAAAACCAACCATTGGAAAACTATTGTGCATCAATGGGGCTGGAATNATGTACCGCTGGTTGCGCAATCAAAGTTCTGCGGAATCTTATGAGACCATGAATCGAAAAGCTTCCAAAATTGCTATTGGCTCTGAAGGTTTGGTAATTTTACCATTTGGTAATGGTGCCGAACGCATGTTCGATAATACCAATATTGGCACNCAATTTTGCAATATCAATTTAAATCAGCATTCTAAAGCCCATCTTTACAGAGCTGCTCTAGAAGGTATTGCATTTTCATTTGTTTATGGGATGGAAATCCTAAAAAATGACAACGCAGCCATTAAGGTCATTCGGGCGGGTAATGACAATCTTTTCAGATCTGAGATTTTCGCCAAAACTTTAGCAACTTTGATTGGTTATGAGATTGAAATTTACAATACCACTGGCGCTATAGGCGCTGCCAGAGCTGCAGGATTGACCGATAAAGATTTTGAACGCTTTGGACAAAACATAACAAATAATGACCACGTAATGACGTTTAAACCTATCGAAAATAAGACCCCGTATCTTGAAGCTTACCAGAACTGGAAAACAGAATTAGAAAAACAAATCAAAAATTAAATAATGATACTTACAGGAAATAAAGAATACTATAAGGGTATTGATGCCATTCAATTTGAAGGCAAAGATTCGGACAACCCACTCGCATTTAAATATTATGACCCTGCACGTTTAGTGGCCGGTAAAACTATGCGTGAGCATTTTAAATTTGCCATTGCGTATTGGCATACTTTCTGTGGGCAAGGTTCTGATCCTTTCGGTCCTGGGACTCAAAATTTCCCTTGGGATCAATCTTCAGACCCCATTCAAGCTGCTAAGGATAAAGCCGATGCTGCTTTTGAGTTTATTACCAAAATGGGTTTCGATTATTTCTGTTTTCACGACTATGATTTGATTGCTGAAGCACCAACTTTAGCTGCTTCAGAAGCACGTCTTTTTGCGATTGTTAATTACTTGAAGCAAAAACAAAAGGATTCTGGGGTTAAACTTTTATGGGGTACCTCCAACTGTTTTTCAAATCCACGCTTTATGAATGGTGCTGCTACCAATCCAAATTTTGATATTGTGGCACGTGCCGGCGCACAAGTGAAATTGGCTCTGGATGCGACCATGGCGCT
>NYVA01000050.1 GCA_002684355.1 Formosa sp. | reverse complement strand
TATGGGCCGCTTTTAGGCCTTTTTGCCTTTGGGATTTTCACCAACTACAAAGTTAAAGACCAGTGGGTTTGGTGTGTCGCTCTGGCATCCGTTGCATTGTCTTATACATTGGGAGAAACGCCTACTGAATTCCTTGGTGGATATGTAATTGGTTATGAACTTCTTCCACTCAATGGCTTGCTCACCTTTTTAGGATTGGTATTGATTCGTAGAAAGTAATACCAAGGTACAGGCGATTTCATAAGACACATTGGCTTCTCTTAAAAGTCTGTAGAAAATGGGGTTTTCAGTACCTGGATTAAAAATAACACGTTTTGGCTTCAATTGGATGATATAATCATAATAGGCCTCTTGGTGTTTTGGATTTAAATAAAGNGTGACGGTATGAATATTTTTATAAGATTTTAAAGCCGTATCAATTTGAACAGTTGAAACAGATCCCTTTTTANGACCAAAAGCCACCACTGNAATACCTGCATTGTTTAACATCAAAACCGCTTTATTAGAATATCGATCAGGATTTAATGAGGTGCCTAAGACCAATGTTTTAAAGTCTTCTACCATTTGATAATAACACTCCCCCATGTAAACCCACTGCCAAACGCAGCCAATACAACAGTATGCCCAGACTTAATCTTCCCTTGTTCACAAGCTTCACTCAATGCAATAGGTATTGAGGCAGCCGTGGTATTTCCGTAATTTTGAATGTTATTAAAAACTTGATCGTCTGAGAGTTTAAACTTTTTTTGAATGTATTGAGAAATTCGCAGATTGGCTTGATGGGGTACCAACATATCAATGTCTGAAACTTGTAAATTATTGGCTTCCAATCCTTGATTGATCACTTCGCTAAAACGTCTGATGGCATTTTTAAAAACAAACTGTCCATTCATGTAGGGCCTGTAACTCATATCATTGGGATTGTTTTCAGCAATGATGTCTGTAACCCAGCGTTTTCCCATTCCAGGCGCTTCTGCTGCAAGCTCCAGGGCATGCGCGCCTTCAGAATGTAAATGCGAGGATAAAATTCCTTTGTTTGAATCGTCTTCTCTACTGAGAATTGCCGCTCCTGCGCCATCTCCAAAAATAACCGAAATACTCCGGCCTCTAGTAGAAATATCNATGCCTTGAGACTGNAACTCGCTNCCAATCACCAATATATTTTTGTACATCCCAGTTTTAATAAACTGATCCGCAACAGAGAGCCCNTAAACAAAACCGGAACATTGGTTTCNNACATCCAAGGCGCCAATGGTATCAATGCCAAGGGCTTCTTGAACTTGAACACCAGGACCCGGAAAATAATAGTCTGGACTTAGGGTTGCAAAGACAATAAAATCTATGTCATCTTTATCAATTTTTGCATTTTTAATAGCTNTNTCGGCGGCCTTTAAGCCCATACTAAAAGTACTGTTACCATCGCCTTTAACAGCCCAACGTCTTTCATGAATTCCAGTGCGCTCTTGAATCCACTGGTCATTTGTATCCATGAATTTGGACAAATCGTCATTGGTAACAATATTTTCGGGGACGTAGTGCCCCATACCGATAATTCTTGAATTGTACATANATTAATTATTCGAATTGTTANACAAATATAAACTTTATAAAGTGTCAGTTTGTCATATTTATCAAATTGGTACTCTTTTTGAATAAAATGTTTCAAATTAATCTATAAATAAAAAACAAAATTATGAGTAAAGGAACCATCAATGTTTCTGTAGAGAATATTTTTCCACTGATTAAAAAATTTCTTTATAGTGACCATGAAATCTTTTTACGAGAGCTGATAAGCAATGCCACAGACGCTACTTTAAAANTGAAACATTTATCCAATATTGGAGAAGCTAAAGTAGATTATGGCACGCCAAAAATTGAAGTAAAAATTGACAAAAAAGCCAAAAAATTACACCTNATTGACCAAGGGATTGGCATGACATCAGAGGAAGTTCAAAAATACATCAATGAAGTCGCTTTTTCAGGTGCTGAAGAATTTTTGGACAAATACAAAGATAAAGTCGAGGATGCTGGTATTATAGGGCATTTTGGACTTGGGTTTTATTCCGCCTTTATGGTAGCTGAAAAAGTTGAAATCATTACCAAATCTTACAAAGAGGCCGATGCCGCACATTGGATTTGTGATGGCAGCCCTGAATACAGTCTTGAAAAAAGTGATAAAAAAGAGCGCGGTACAGAAATTATTTTACACATCGCCGAGGATTCTACAGAGTTTTTAGAGGACAGTCGCATTACTGAATTATTGAACAAGTATAACAAGTTCATGCCGATTCCGATTAAATTTGGGACCAAGGAAATCAATGACCCTGATCACACTCCNGAAACTACAACCGATAAAGACGGGAAAGACACCACGGAGCCACAGCGCAAGATTACTGTTGATAACATCATCAACAATTCAAACCCTGCATGGACCAAAACACCATCGGAACTCAAAGACGAAGANTACAAAGGGTTTTACAGGGAATTGTATCCGATGCAATTTGAAGAACCCCTTTTTAATATTCATTTGAATGTTGATTATCCGTTTAATTTGACTGGGATTCTATATTTTCCAAAGTTATCTAACGATATGAATATCCAAAAGGATCGCATTCAATTGTATCAAAATCAGGTATTTGTAACAGATAATGTGGAAGGTATAGTGCCAGAATTTCTGACCATGCTCCGCGGTGTAATTGATTCTCCGGACATTCCTTTAAATGTATCGCGNTCCTATTTACAAGCAGATGGTGCGGTGAAAAAGATTTCAACATACATCACTAAAAAGGTAGCAGATAAACTGAAGTCATTATTTAAAGATAACCGAGAAGATTTTGAGGCTAAATGGAACGACATTAAAATAGTGATTGAATATGGGATGCTTTCAGAAGAAAAATTCTTTGAAAAAGCAGAGGCATTTAACCTATTCCCAACTGTAGANGGCAATTATTATACCTATGANGAANTGTATAATAAGATCAAGGCCAAACAAACGGATAAGGATGATAAATTGGTNATTTTATACGCTTCGAACGCGGANGAACAGCACAGTTATATTGAGGCTGCNAAAGCCAAGGGCTATGAGGTCTTATTGCTAGACTCACCNATTGTTTCNCACTTGATTCAAAAGTTGGAAGGCAGTAAAGAAAAAATTTCTTTCAGTCGNGTGGATGCNGATCATTTGGANAAACTCATTNCAAAAGAAGAAAACAACATTTCTAAATTAACNGANGATGAAAAAACAACTTTAGACNCNCAGTTNAAAGAGGTGATTCCAGCGGAAAAATTCACNGTNCANTTAGAAGCNATGGACAGCAATGCTGCNCCATTCATGATTACCCANCCTGAATTCATGCGTCGCATGAAAGAAATGCAGCAAACTGGCGGNGGCGGTGGTATGTTTGGAATGGGCAATATGCCNGAAATGTACAACTTGGTTGTCAATACNAATTCGGAATTGGNAAACCAAATNCTNAATACTAAAACAGCTAAAAAAAGAGAGCGATTNATNAATCAAAGTCTGGATTTAGCACAACTCTCNCAAGGNCTTCTCAAAGGAGAAGCNCTTACAAACTTCATCAAACGAAGNTANGAGATCATTAAATAACAGNATTCTAAATTTNAAAAAAGGCGGTTCANNANGAACCGNCTTTTTTATAANTTTTATCTGAGTTNAAAAATGATTTTTTTTGTAATAATTGGAAACTTACTCTAAATTGGATTAAAATATATCNGATGCTTTTTGAATCAACAAAACCTGTAAACATTCCATTAAAAGACGGAAGTATTTTTTACGATCCTTGTTTTTTTGACAACAAAGAAGCCGACCACTACTTTGAAGTCTTAAGAAATGATATTAAGTGGCAACAAGACGATATTAAAATTTTTGGAAAAACATATGCACAACCCAGGCTCACCGCACTNTATGCAAANAACGACAAGCCTTACCGCTATTCAAACCTCACAATGCACCCNACAAAATTTTCAACTGAATTATTGGAAATAAAATCTAAGGTTGAAAAATATGCGCTTTTAGATTTTACAAGCTGTTTGCTCAACTTATATCGGGATGGTCAAGACAGCAATGGTTGGCATGCCGACAATGAAAAAGAATTGGGTAAAGATCCAGTCATTGCGTCAGTTAGTTTTGGAGCNGATAGGCTTTTTNACATGAAGCACCGCCAANATAAATNNCATAAATTAAAACTAAAANTAGCAAATGGAAGTTTGTTGATAATGCGGGGNAGCACCCAACACCACTGGCTGCACCAAATACCTAAAACTAAAAAAAAAAATTGGGGAGCGCATCAACCTAACATTTCGAANNATAAAATAAAANNCANGTACTAATGATGAACNTNNAATATGNTNTTTGANACTTAGNNGTTGGCAGGANCCTTNTAAAAAAGGAAAAAGCATCATTAGAATGATGCTTTAACCACTAACCAACCAAAATATATTACTAACAAAAAATTAAATAATATATATCTTACTACACAAGTACCGTGCCAGAAATTGATTTTTATTTTTTTGTTGATTAAAATGCATTTTTGATTTTAAGAAAGCCTACAAATTGATTATAAAACCATTACCCTTTACTTTATATAGTAGAAAGTGTTTGTTACTGGCTGCTACTTTAATTATTATATTTACATAGCCTAAGCAAATTCACGGTCAAAAAAATAAGATTTTATGTTCGATACTTCTCCACTTCTCACAAATGATTCCATTGTCTTTGGATTACTCATGATAGCCATTGCTTTCATTTTTTATNCAGAATCAAAAACATCAGGTTTTTGGTTTAAGTTTTACAAAGTGGTTCCTGGTCTTTTTATGGCTTATATGCTGCCCGCTGTCTTTACGACTTTGGGCTGGATTGCGCCTGATTGGGAACGCATTACAGCTTCTGGGACTTTGGTGGCTGAAAGCAGTCAATTGTATTATGTCGCAAGCCGTTATTTATTACCAGCAGCCTTGGTGCTTATGACTTTAAGCATTGATCTTAAAGCGGTATTTAACTTGGGTTGGAAAGCCCTTGTAATGTTTTTCACCGGTACATTAGGCATTGTCATTGGAGGGCCGATCGCAATCTTACTCATTTCCACTGTTTCTCCAGAGACCGTTGGAGGTATTGGTCCAGATGCAGTTTGGAGAGGCTTATCAACACTGGCAGGAAGTTGGATTGGTGGCGGTGCCAATCAAACAGCAATGTTAGAAATTTACGGATACAACCCTAAGCTTTACGGAGGTATGGTGTTTGTAGATATTGTAGTAGCAAATATATGGATGGCGCTTTTATTAATTGGAATTGGCAAAAGAAAACGCATAAATCAATGGCTGAAAGCCGATACCACAGCTATTGAAGATTTAAAACAAAAAGTATCTGCATTCACAGAAAGTGTGAAAAAGAATCCAAGCCTCACAGATTTGATGATCATGTTGGGCATTGCTTTTGGAGCCGTTGGTTTTGCCCACTTTTCAGCTGGGTATTTAGCCCCTTACTTCAATTCGTTTGTAGAAACTTTTTCATCTGAAACTTTAAAAAACATATTTACTTTTTTGGGATCATCTTTTTTCTGGATGATCAGTATAGCCACGCTCATTGCCATTGGTCTTTCTTTTACCAAAGCAAAAAATTACGAAGGCGCTGGTGCTAGTAAGTTCGGCAGTGTTTTTATCTATATTTTGGTCGCTACTATTGGAATGAAAATGGATTTAAAGCTCATTTTTGACAATACGGGGCTGATCGCGATTGGAGTTGTTTGGATGGGCATTCACGCGCTACTTCTCATTTTAGTAGCAAAACTTATAAAAGCCCCTTATTTTTTCTTAGCAGTTGGAAGTCAAGCTAATGTGGGTGGGGCAGCTTCCGCACCCATTGTAGCTGCTGCTTTCCACCCTTCATTAGCCACAGTAGGTGTTTTATTAGCTGTTTTTGGCTATGCCATTGGCACCATAGCTGCCATTGGATGTACGATTTTAATGACTTTGGCTGCTAACGCGGTTTAGAAATAATTATATTTATAAATGCAAAAAATTCTACCTCTATTTTTAATTATTGCTGTGCTTAGTTGTAACGATGTCCCTGTTAAAAATACAACTGTTAATGGTATAGTAAAAGGGCTTCAAAAAGGAACGCTTTATTTACAAAAAGTTCAAGATACTGCCTATGTAACGCTAGATTCAATTTTCATTAAAGGAGAAAAAAAATTTCAATTGACTTGTAACCTTGAGGAACCTGAAATGCTTTATTTAGGTTGTTCCGAATCATTGAATGCTGAACGGAT
>NYVA01000005.1 GCA_002684355.1 Formosa sp. | reverse complement strand
TAAGGGTCATTAACTCAGTTGGTTCAGAGTGTTACCTTGACAGGGTAGAAGTCACTGGTTCGAATCCAGTATGACCCACAAAACAAATCCATTTAAAACAATTTGACCCTTCCAGATTGTTAATTTTTAATTCTTAAAAATATGTATTTCAAGTTGAATAAAATAAATTTTACTGCCATTTTATTGTGCATTGCTTCCAGTCTTTTTTCGCAAGAGAATTTAAACAATAGTAAATTTAAACAATTGCACGAAGAACTTCCAACACCTAATGTTTACAGAACTGCCAGTGGGGCACCAGGGCATGAATACTACCAGCAAACTGCGGATTATTTGATTGATGTTGAACTCGATGAAATCAACAATATTATACATGGAAAAGAAACGATTACCTACACGAATAATTCACCAGATGTCCTGAGTTATCTTTGGATACAATTGGATCAAAATATTCGCGCAAAAAACTCGCACGGTCAACTTACCTCAACTAGTAGTATGGGCAATGAAATGAGTTTTGGGAGTATAAAAAGAATGCATGACCGAATGAATTTTGACGGCGGGTTTAAGCTTGAAAAAGTGACGGATACAAATAACGAAAAACTTTCCTACAAAATCAACGAGACCATGATGCGTATAGAACTCCCAAAGGCACTAAAAAAGGGGCAATCATTTTCGTTTAAGATAAATTACCACTACAACATTAATAACAGACTTAAAATTGGAGGACGAAGTGGTTATGAGTACTTTGAAAAAGAAGGAAATTCAATATATACCATTGCCCAGTTTTTTCCCAGAATGGCAGTATATAATGAAGTTGAAGGCTGGCAAAACAAACAATTTATTGGTAATGGAGAGTTTACTTTGCCTTTCGGTGATTATAAAGTATGCATTACCGTTCCAAGTGACCACATTGTTGCTGCGACTGGAGAACTTAAAAATCTTTCATCAGTATTGAGTAAAACACAAATTAAAAGGCTAGAAAAAGCAAAAAACAACTATACAAATCCTGAAATTATTATTACACAAAATGAAGCAGAGGCAAATGAAAAAACCAAAAGCAATTCAAAAAAGACATGGGTTTTTGAAGCAGAAAATGTACGAGATTTTGGTTGGGCAAGCTCTAGAAAATTCATATGGGATGCCATGGCTGTGGATATTGGAGGTAAAAGGGTAATGGCTTACAGTTATTATCCAAAAGAAGGGAATCCGCTTTGGGAACAGTTTTCAACCAGAGCAGTTGCCCACACCCTAATGACTTATTCCAAATACACCATCGATTACATTTACCCGCAAGCCACATCGGTTCATGCCAAATCCATTGGGATGGAATATCCTATGATTTGTTTTAACTTTGGAAGGCCTGAAGAAGATGGAACATATTCTGAAAGAACAAAGTACCGCATGATTGGTGTCATAATTCACGAAGTTGGTCATAATTTCTTTCCCATGATTATAAATTCTGACGAACGCCAATGGACATGGATGGATGAAGGTCTTAATAGCTTTGTAGAATACCTTACCGAACAAGAATTTGAGAGAGATTATCCCTCAAGAAGAGGGCCTCCAGAAAATATTATTCAATACATGAAAGGAGATAAAAGTGGAATTGTACCCATCATGACAAATTCTGAATCCATTTTGCAATTTGGTAACAATGCGTATGGGAAGCCTGCTACAGCGCTCAATATTTTAAGAGAAACAATCATGGGCAGAGAATTGTTTGACTATGCCTTTAAGACGTATAGTGAAAGATGGGCATTTAAACACCCTACCCCAGCAGATTTCTTTAGAACCATGGAAGACGCCAGTGCCGTAGATCTTGATTGGTTTTGGAGAGGTTGGTTTTACACCAACGATTGTGTGGACATTTCTTTAGACCAAGTAAACTGGTTTAAAATAAATACTGCAGATCCTGATATTGAAAATCCTATCGCAAAAAATCAAAAAGAAAAAAACAGCACTTACATTGGAAACAGACGTGATGCTGTTTCTATATCCAAAACAGTGACTGAAAAAGATAAAGGTGCAGTAGATTTTTACACAACTTACGACCCCTTTAAAACCGATGTTTTAGACAGACAAGACTATACCGACTTTCTAAACACTCTTGATATAGAAGAAAAGGCATTTTTAAATTCTGATAAAAACTACTACGAANTTCAGTTCTCAAATATTGGAGGGTTAGTGATGCCCATCATTCTGGAATTTACTTATACGGACGGAACCCAAGAAGTCATAAGAATCCCTGCAGAAATATGGAAGAGAAATAATGAAAAAATCAAAAAAGTGTTTATTCTGGACAAGGAATTAGTCAACGTCAAACTTGATCCATTCTTAGAAACTGCGGATGTTGATTTGAATAATAATTATTGGCCTCCAAGAACTGAACCGACACGTTTCCAACTCTATAAGCTCGATGAAGAAAAGCTTGAAANCCCCATGCAAAGAGCCGAAAGAGCCAAAAAACAATAGGGTTAGAAATTTAAATAACAAATTGTTATGATAAAGTCTTTGATCNTTTTAATTCTCTACACAATACTTCCCTTTCATGATTTTCATGTATCTCATACGACTTTGCATTACAACAAAGCCCAAGAGTTAATAGAAATAACTGTAAGAGTTGCTATTGATGATTTGGAAAAAACCTTAGAGACAAAAAGTTCTGGTAAATTAAAACTAGGGAGCCCAAAAGAAAATATATCTTCCAATCANTACATCAAAAATTATTTCGATCATCATCTGCAAATTTCTATCAATAAAAAAATGACAGCATATAATTGGATTGGAAAAGAAANAGCAAAAGACTTGCATGATGTTTATTTGTACTTTGAAATTACTGATTGTAACTCTAACGGAAACATAGAATCCATAGCTATCGAAAACACACTTTTTTTAGAAAGTTCACATAAACAAACAAATATTGTATTAATTGAATTTGGAGATATAAACTACAATCTCAACTTTAATAAGGATTATATCAGGGAAACAATCGTATTTTAAAACAACTATTTGACGATTATAAAGTTCAATATTAGAACCTAATAAATGGGTTGTTTGATTAAGGGAATATAATAATTATGATAGTACAATTCTTTTCACATACAAATACGGGAAAAGAGCATAGCGGAGCTTAAAGAAGATATAAAGCATTAAAAGAGGTCTATTTGGAATGCGCATTTTTATTTGGACTAGAAAAAAATATATTCTAATCGGAGGAAGCCGCCAATATCTCAAGTAAATCAATAAATAAATTTATAATATCTAAATACAAATTAACAGCAACCTTAACTGCGGTTCCCCATGAATCATCTCCAGCAGCAATTGCTTTTTCTAAATAATTAAAATCATAAATTAAGTACAAAGAAAAAATGACTACCCCACAATAAGAATATATTATTCTAGTTCTTTCTGATTTAAAAAAGAAAGCATTAAGAAATTCACAAACTATTAAAGTAAATAAAGCAAGNAATAAGAAAACTCCAAGAAAACTAAAATCCGTAGGGACAAATGCAACAATAATCCCTGCCATTATTACAGCTAAGGTTGTGCCAACCATTGCCTGAAATACTACATTTTGCCATTCTTGATTATATTTATCATGACGTAAAACGTTTTTATCAAACTCATCTTTTAATTCTTTGAACTCGTTAGAGTTTATATCAAAAAAATTTGTTGGTTCAGATTTATAATAATATACTGTTCTTTTTTCTTCATTGGCTCCCATAAATTTTTTCCAAAATGTTGGACTGTGGTCTCTTTTAATTTTTTTTGATAAAACTAATTTTGATTTTAAATACTTTCTAAATTTAAATGACTTTCCAATGTATGCAATTGTTGGGCCTAATGACCATCCAAAAAAAGCAGAGAAAATTGCTACTACTATTAAGTTTATTGGGTACGAATCAGCAAAGAACATAACACAGAAAAGAAATAGGAAACTTCCTCCAATAGTTATAAATAATTCAGTTGTAGTTTCATATGCTTTATTTAAACGAGCTGTTATTGATGTAATAAATAACATTCCCCCGAGAATTAAGAATGTCCTAGACATTAGTAAATTAGATTCCATATCATNCATATTACAAAATATTTATTTTAAAAAATAATGGATTAATTATAAATTTTTACAAGTCCAACAATTCATATTAATCTATGGTCTCACAAACAATTTATTTAACAAAATAAACTATTGGTTAAGGTGGTTATTTTTACGACAATAAACGTAGCTACGAATATATAGGTTAGATAGAATCCAATAAGGTTTCCAAAGCCATTCCCCTAGACCCTTTTATCAAAATCAATGCGCCTTTAAAAGCTAAGGATTGAAGCTGATTTCGAAACGATTCGGTAGTTTTAAAAAAGTTAGCTTTTGAAGAATCGGAAGCTAATTCAAAAAAGTGTGAACCTACATAATATGCAGATGAAAAATTTAAAGAATTTACCTCATCAATAACAGCCTGATGCTCTGACTTACTGTGAATACCCAGTTCAAACATATCCCCTAAAATTACAACCTTATACTCACTCCTCATGGAATTAAAATTATCCAAGGCGACCTTCATACTGCTTGGGTTGGCATTGTAAGCGTCTAAAATAATGGTATTGAAGCCTTTTCGGATGATTTGAGAACGGTTGTTATTTGGGGTGTAAGATTCAATCCCTTTTTTAATATTTTCGTGACTGACTTCAAAAAAGCAACCCATGGCAATGGCTGCGGCAGCATTGGAAAAATTATAAATTCCAACAAGCTGACTTTCCATTGTGAACCCCTGTGATTCAAAGCTTATAAAAGGGGTTTCAGATGTCATAGATACTTGAATATTGAAACTATTTTTTTTAGAAAAAANATGTGCCTTCCTATAGTCTCCAATTTGTTGTACTTGCTTTTTATCATCCCCATTTATAAAGGCAAGACCTTTGTTACACTTTAAATAGTCATACAATTCACNTTTACCTTTGACCACGCCTGCAGCACTACCGAAACCTTCCAAATGGGCCTTACCAAAATTAGTAATGTAGCCGTAGTTAGGTGCCGAAATTTGACAAAGATTAGCGATTTCTCCAATGTGGTTGGCCCCCATTTCAACGATTCCAATGTCTACTGACGCATCCATTTGAAGTAAAGTCAGTGGAACTCCAATATGATTGTTATANTTTCCTTGTGTTGAATGTGTTTTATATTGCTGGCCCAAAACCGAATTAATCAGTTCTTTCGTGGTTGTTTTGCCATTACTACCAGTAATAGCAATGATTGGAATATTTAAATATTTGCGATGAAAATTAGCTAATTCTTGCAAGGTTTTTAAAACATTTGGGACCAAAATAAAACGCGCATTACTTTGGGGTTGCTGTTCATCTATTATACAATAAGACGCTCCAGAATCGAGTGCCTTAATTGCAAAATGATTCCCGTTAAAATTTTCTCCTTTTAGAGCAAAAAAAAGCGCCCCACGGGCTATAGAACGGGTGTCTGTAGAAGCCCCATTGAATTTTAAAAATAAGTGATGAAGCTTCTCAATTTTCATAAATTAAATGTACAAAAAAGTCCTAAATATAATTTAGGACTTTTAAAATTAAAAGAAACTATTTTTAATTTTTTCTTTTCTTTTTATTNATTGACTTGGATCCAACCCTNGACATAGCACATCTAAAACCGATAAAATCAGTCGCCATATCTTCAGGGTAGAAACGCCTTTGGGCTGGGTCTATCCAAAACTCTCTGTCTTTCCAAGATCCTCCTTTGTAAACTCGTGCTTGGTCATTCACGAGAGAGGTTCTTGTGTTAGATTTGTCATATTCTCTATTAAGTGTACCATCAGAGTTGGTACCTACTTTATGCTTAGGAGAATCGTACATCTTTCTAGTTGTATCAGAAAATTCAACCTCACCTTCTTCAAAATCATCAAAATATCTTGACGATTGTTTGTCTCCAT
Organism: Formosa sp.; assembly: GCA_002684355.1. Taxonomy (GTDB): domain Bacteria; phylum Bacteroidota; class Bacteroidia; order Flavobacteriales; family Flavobacteriaceae; genus UBA3537. The sequence goes on along the minus strand of NYVA01000005.1, from coordinate 3,749 downwards.
CTCTAAAATTTCGATTGTCACTTTTATCAAAATTTGCTCGTAAGTATGTTTCGTCTTCGTCAACAGGGATTTTAGCAAGCTGACCAGGGAGGTTTCTAACAATAACTTTACCATTTGTTAGTGTATCATATTCAAAATCATCAATCCCAATTACTTTTACAGACCCGTCTTCAGCCAGCGCGTTCTTAGTGTAAATGTTTCCTCTGTAATAGGCAAAATCATTGAATTCATCGTCAACAATTGGGCGGTAGATGTCTGCAACCCACTCCGCTACATTACCGGCCATATCATAAATACCGAAATCATTTGGATCATACGACATTACTTCATTGGTAATGTCTGCGCCATCGTCAGACCATCCTGCAATACCTCCGTAATCGCCCTTTCCTTGTTTAAAGTTTGCCAACTGATCTCCTTTTATTTTTCTTTCTCCAGTTCTGGTATATTGACCATCCCAAGGGTATTTTTTTCGACCGCGATATATGTTGTATTCTCTTAGCTCCGTTAGACCAAGAGCTGCATATTCCCATTCTGCTTCTGTTGGAAGCCTATATCTAATTTGAATTAAGCCTGTTTCTCTCGATGCAAAGCCAACCAAAGTGTCATTTCGTCTGTTGCCTTTACCACCTAAATGAGTCCCAAGACTGTCTTTGAATGTTTGATTTGGGACATTCACATAGGTATCAAGATTGAAATTGTTAGACGCAGTTACAGATTCAGTCGGAATGTGTGCCCCTCTTTCTAAATATCCTTCTTTTTGAAGGACCATTTCACCTACACGGTCTGATCTCCACTTGGCATATTCATTGGCCTGAAGCCAGCTAACTCCAACAACAGGATAGTTGCGATAGGCAGGATGACGTAAGTAATTTTCCACCAAAATCTCGGCAGAACCCAATCGATTTCTCCAAACTAGTGTATCAGGAAGTAACCCATTATAAATATCCTCAAATTCAGTATTGTCAGGTGGGTAAACACGTTTAATCCAGTCTAAATATTCTAAATACATAAGGTTGGTAACCTCTGTCTCATCTATATAAAAGGATTGAACGTGTTGTTGATTTGGAGTATTGTTCCAATCGTGCATGACATCATCCTGAACTTTTCCCATTGTAAAAGTACCGCCTTCAACAAAGACGAGTCCAGGGGCAGTCTCTTGTTCTTTAAATCTTGTATTGTACTGAAAACCACCTTCTTTAGCATTGATTTTCCATCCAGTACCCCGTGAGGAGTTACCGTATTTTGAGGAGGATTTACTACAGCCCAGCATAGATAATGAAAAGAGTGCTATAAAGGACCATCTAAATATCTTGTTGTATTTCATACTTAATTTTTATTTAAAAAGTATTTAAAAATTAGGAATTGCAATATACTAAATATGAATTGGTTTGCAATAAAATATTAAATCGATTGTGTAATATTTAACCNTAAATAAATTACCTTTAAAAAAATAACGGTTTTTATCACGTTTTATTATTGTAATTTTGAAATCAATTTAGTAGATGTATACTAATATTGATGAACCCCCGTTAGGATTTAATGAANAAAATTCCTTTTTTTTTAACGCTTTGGTGCATTTTGACGCTAAGTCATTCCCAAGTTCAGCGCTTTGAAGTTGACTGGAACAGCTCAAAGGTTTTTTCTATGGGATCAAATCAGATTGAGCTCCCCCATTTTAAAGAAAAAAATTATAATTTTTCTTTTGAAAAAGGCATCACTTTTGTCGCGCAGTTGGATGCCAAAACTTCCATCGATATAAAAAGTGTCAAAATCACAAACCTAATTACGATTATTGTTTCAGAATCAGACTTAAAAGATTTAAAATTAAGTTGGATTCCAAACGATGTTCAATTGAGAACTTTCAATTCAAATGCAAGAGGCAAAACCTCTAATACGATTCAAATAAATCCTATTTTCAAAGATAATGGTATTTTAAAAAAAGTAGTGAATTTTACAGTTTCTTACGCTTCATCCTCTAACAATAAATTATCAAGTTCAGGCACTTCTCTTCAAAGTTCTGCATTGAAAACAGGCCAATGGTATCGCTTTGCCATTGATACAACTGGAGTTCATAAATTANACAAGGGATTTTTTGATGCACTCGGAGTCAATACGGATGTTATAAACCCGAAAAAAATCAAAGTTTATGGACATGGTGGGCAATCATTGCCTTTAGTAAATAATGAAACCCAGTCTTATGACTTGATTCAAAATGCGGTCCAATTTGTTGGAGAAGAAGATGGCGTCTTTAATAATGAAGATTTTTTACTTTTTTATGCCNTTGGCCCAAAGCATTANAATGCTGAAAACAACTCACATATNAATCCTTANAGCGATGTTTGTTACTATTACATTGAAATTGGTAGTGAAAATGGCTTGCGCATGAGCGCTGCTAACCAACCTNCAGAGAGCCCAAGCACCTCATTTACCACATTTCACGATTATAAATTTTTTGAAAAAGACGAGTATAATATTGGACAAATAGGCCGTCGCTGGTTTGGCCATCGCTTTTATTTCGAAAATGCTCGCAGCTTCAATTTTGACTTTCCAAACCTNATCACCAGCAGCCCTTTGAACCTTAAAGTTTATGTTGCCGCTAGTGTAGAGTCTACGACAAATATGGAAATTAAAGCGAATAACTCTGTTGTCAGCAATCTTTCTATTGCTTCCTTACAATATGGCATTCTCGGAACAGAAGCGGTCTTTAATGGAGATATTGAAAGCAGTTCGGACGCTGTAACGATTGACTTATTTTACAACAATAACGGAAACCCATCTGCAAGGGCCTATTTAGACTACATTTCTTTGGAAGCTGAAAGAGCCCTAGTCGCCAATGCACTTCAATTTCAATTCAAACACAATGATATGCCCTTGCTTAATGGGGTTGGACAATTTAATATTTCTAGTGCGACTGGGATTAACGAAGTTTGGGACGTGACAGATCCCTACAATACAACTTATTACAGAAATGAATTGAACAGTGCTGAATTTAGTTTTAAGATGATCTTGGGGGATTCTAAAATTTATCAAGCCGTAGCTTTGTCAAATACCTACCGTCCAAGATTGCTGCCGAATGCTTCAGTTGCCAATCAGGATTTAAAGGGAACTGTATTTTTAAATGACGAAGGTCAATTTCAAGACATTGATTATTTAATCATCACTCCAGCGTTTTTGAGTGCTCAAGCCGAGCGTTTGGCTAATATTAACAGATTAAAAAATAACCTGAATGTAAAAGTTGTTACGCTTGAATCTATATATACTGAATTTAGTACTGGAATGCAAGACCTTTCCGCCATTCGAAATCTTGTTAAATATGTGTACGACAATGCCAGCAATTCAAACAACCGCTTAAAGTATTTGTGTCTATTTGGCGATGCTTCATTTGATTATAAAGACCGCATTCAAAACAACACAAACATTGCACCCTCTTGGCTTTCAAAAAATAGTTTTAGCTTGACAAGTTCTTTTATTTCTGATGATTTTTTTGGGATGATGGATGCCTCCGAAGGAAGTATGGTCGCTTCAGATAAATTGGATATCGCCGTGGGTAGAATTTTAGCAGAGTCCCCACAACGCGCTGATGAAATGGTGGACAAAATTGAATCTTACTACAGCGAGGATGCCTATGCAAAATGGCGCAATAATTTTTTATTAATTTCAGACGATGTCGATAAATTAAGTGATCGCTTTTTACAGTCAACGACAGATCAAATTGCGGAAGATGTCAAAGCATCGAAACCTTTTATCAA
>NYVA01000004.1 GCA_002684355.1 Formosa sp. | reverse complement strand
TCGAAGCTGAACTCCGTAGTTTTATCGTATATGTGAAATAAAACCAATTCATGTTTATTGTATTTTAAATGCCGTAGTGCTTCAAAGAGCTTCGAAGCTTCAATATCGCTTTGAAACAAATCTGTAAACAAAAAAATCATAGATCTTCGCTGGAGTTGTTCAGCGATTTGATGCAAAACTTCATAGGTTTTTGTTGTAGCATTTTGAGAGGTTGATAGTGTCGCTTCTTCCAGTGTATTGACCAGCATCCTGTAATGACGTTCGCTAGCTTTTTCAGCAGCATAAAAACTATGAGTTTGATCGTATAAGCTCAAACCAGCCGCATCGCGTTGTTTTTTTAAAATGTGCAATAAAACGGCTGAAGCCAAGGCTGAAAATTCTATTTTATTAAATTCTAATCCAGGATTTTGATTGACAAAAGGATAATGCATGGACGCACTCTGGTCCAAAATAATATGACATCGCATGTTTGTTTCCTCTTCATACCGCTTGGTGTACAACTTATCCGTTTTGGCAAATAATTTCCAATCGATGTGCTTTGTGCTATCGCCATTGTTGTAAATTTTATGCTCGGCAAATTCAGCTGAAAAACCATGAAAAGGGCTTTTGTGAATGCCGGTCATATAGCCCTCTACAATGGATTGCGCCAACAATTCAAAGTTTGAAAAACGGGAGTTTCCTTGAAATTTTTCTTGTATTCTCATCTTAATCTAAACTAAAAAAGGTTTGCCACATGGACAAACCTTAATACTAATATTTTATGTAAAAATTGACTATAACAAGGCATCAATAGACTCAGCATAGGCGGCTTTGGTCGCTACGCCAACTTGACGTCCCACAACTTCGCCGTCTTTAAACACCAGTACAGTTGGAATATTTCTGACGCCATATTTGGCGGCAAATTCTTGATTGGCATCAACATCGACTTTTCCAACAACGGCTTTGCCAGCATATTCTGAGCTAATTTCATCAATAATGGGACCGACCATGCGGCAAGGTCCGCACCAAGCTGCCCAAAAATCGACCATTACAGGTTTATCGCTTTTTAATACTGTTTCTTCAAAATTTGCATCTGTGATTTCTAGAGCCATAAAGTATTTTTTTTAGTGTTGATGCAAATCTAATTAAAAATTACGTTAATAATTTCAAAAAAAGATTACTTTTTCTTATGCTATAATTAGGTTTCTCAATTTCAATTAATTAAGCTTAAAAAAAACTTTTTGAGCTTCTAGTTCTGATAATAATTCCTGAGATATTTGAACCTTTTGTTTGCGACTTTTAAGCTCAATTTTCAAACTTTCATCATCGTCATATACAACAAAGTTAAGCAGGTGTTTGCCTTTATGCATGTTTAACAGGTCTTGTATTTCATTAATTTTTTGTTCGTTTATGCCTTTAATATTAAGCTGAATCGATAGTTTCTTAGCATAAGCATCCATCACATCGTGTAACAATTGAAAGTTGTTAAACTGCAGGCGTGGCTCACCTTTTTTCCCAGTGTCGCGGTTAATCCACCCTTCACGAACCAAAGCACGGACATACACGAAATTATTCAGCATTAAGAAATGTCTAAATTTAAGATATTCCTCCCCAAAAATTCTAAACTGATGGTTGTTTGTATAATCTTCAATGGTAAAACTTGCCCAGCCTTTTCCTTGCCTACTGACGCGGTGCTCAATGTCTGTGACAACACCACCAAAGGTTATTTCTTTGTTGATAAGTGGGGCCATATTTTCAAAAACACTCACGGTTGCATTGCAAAAGTTTTGCATTTCAATTTTAAAATCGTCAAGCGGGTGGCCTGAAATATAAATTCCAACCACTTCTTTTTCACGAGCCAACTTCTCCATAGTAGCCCAGGCATTACATGGGGGTAGTTCAGGCTCCGGAAATTGAACTTCACTGGATTCACCAAACAAACTAACTTGTGCAGAATTTTGATTGTCCTGAAATCTATGGGCATATTTCAATGTTTTCTCTAAAAAAGTAACGCCATCACCTTCATCGTAAAAATATTGTGCGCGGTGGGTGTTTGAAAAACAATCAAAACTCCCCGCATTGGCTAAATTTTCAAAAGCTTTCTTGTTGGCAGCACGCAAATCAATGCGTTTGGCAAGGTCAAAAATTGAGCGGTAAATCCCATTGCTTTTGCGTTCTTGAACAATAGTTTTGACGGCACCATGCCCAACCCCCTTAATGGCGCCCATTCCAAAGCGAATGGCATTGTCTTTATTGACTGAAAACTTATAATAACTTTCATTAACGTCAGGGCCTAAAACATTCATTTTCATTCGCTTGGCCTCTTCCATAAAAAAGGTGACTTGTTTAATATCGTTCATATTATTAGACAGTACAGCCGCCATATATTCAGCAGGATAATGCGCTTTTAAATAGGCGGTTTGATAGGCAATCCATGCATAACATGTCGAATGGGATTTATTAAATGCATAGCTTGCAAATTTTTCCCAATCGGTCCAAATTTTTTCTAATTTTTCAGAATCCAAGCCCTTGGCACTGGCTTGACTGATAAATTTAGGTTTCATTTTGTCCAATACAGCCCGCTGCTTTTTCCCCATGGCCTTTCGCAAAACATCGGCTTCACCCTTTGTAAAGTCAGCTAATTTTTGTGACAATAGCATCACCTGCTCCTGATAGACGGTTATTCCATAGGTTTCTTCAAGATATTCCTTCATTTCTGGAAGGTCGTAACTGATGGCTTCATCGCCATGTTTTCTTCGAATAAAACTTGGAATGTATTCCAAAGGCCCTGGGCGGTATAAGGCATTCATAGCAATTAAATCTGCAAATGTTGAGGGCTTTAAATCCCGCATGTGCTTTTGCATTCCGGGAGATTCATATTGAAATATTCCCACGGTTTCACCCCGCTGAAACAATTCATAGGTGGGTGCATCATCTAGAGGAAAAGTTTCAGGATCCAGTATGATTCCGTGTTTGGCTTTGACAATCTTAACCGTATCTTTAATCAGTGTTAAAGTTTTAAGGCCTAAAAAGTCCATCTTTAAAAGTCCTGCGTCTTCCACAACAGCATTGTCAAATTGGGTGACATACAAATCTGAATCTTTAGCAGTTGCAATTGGAACATAGTCGGTGATATCGCCTGGTGTAATGATCACACCGCAAGCATGGATACCAGTATTTCTAAGTGAGCCTTCCAAGACCTTGGCTTGATTTACTGTTTCAGCTTCCAAATCATCACCTTCTGAAATATTGAGCAATTGATTAATCAATTCCATATCTTCTGCTCTAAACTTTTGGCGTAGGATTTTCTCTTCAACACCAAAAATCTTATTGAGTTTTGACATATTAGGCACCAACTTTGCAATGCGATCGGCATCACCCAATGGTAAGTCCAATACTCTGGCGGTATCACGAATGGAGGACTTGGCAGCCATGGTGCCGTAAGTTATAATTTGGGCCACCTGATTGGATCCGTATTTATTAATGACGTAATCCATGACCTTTCCACGACCTTCATCGTCAAAATCAATATCAATGTCGGGCATACTGATTCGGTCTGGATTCAAAAAACGCTCAAAAAGCAAATTGTATTTAATGGGGTCTATATTTGTAATCCATAGGCAGTAGGCAACAACAGATCCTGCTGCTGATCCTCTGCCAGGTCCGACAGAAACTCCTAAACTTCGAGCCTCTCGAATAAAATCTTCAACAATTAGAAAATAACCAGGGTAGCCTGTTTTTTCTATAGTCTTTAGCTCAAAATCAATGCGTTCTTTAAGATCTTCAGAGAGTGTTTTATAACGTTTTTTAGCGCCTTCATAGGTGAGATGACGCAGGTAAGCATTTTCACCATGTTTTGTCCCTGATTTGGCGTCATCAGAGTTTATGAATTCTTTTGGAATATCAAATTTTGGAAGCAATACATCTCTAGCAAGTTCGAAAGCTTCAATTTTATCTGAAATGGCCTGCATATTAAGAATGGCCTCAGGCAAATCTTTAAACAGTTCTTTCATCGCCTCAGGGCTTTTAAAATAATATTCCTGGTTGGGTAAGCCGTAACGATAGCCACGGCCGCGACCAACAGGCGTCGCCTGCTTTTCACCGTCTTTAACACACAATAAAATATCATGTGCATTGGCTTCTGTTTGATCTATGTAATAGGTATTATTTGTTGCAACCAATGGGATGTTGTGCTTTCGTGAAAATTGAATCAATACAGGATTGACCCGATCTTCGTCTTCTTGACCGTGGCGCATAAGCTCAATATAAAAATCTTCGCCAAACTGTGCTTTCCACCACAACAAGGCTTCTTCGGCCTGTTTCTCCCCAACATTCAAAACTTTTGAAGGCACTTCACCATATAAGTTTCCAGACAAAACAATGAGGTCTTGCTTGTAGGTTTCTACAATATTTCGATCAATTCGAGGTAGGTAATAAAATCCATCTATAAAGGCCAAAGAGGACATTTTTACCAAGTTCTGGTACCCCCTTTTATTTTTAGCTAAAAACACAATTTGATAGCCGTTGTCTTTTTGAGATTTGTTGCTGTGGTCGTCGCAAACAAAAAACTCACAACCAATAATGGGCTTAATGGGTTTTTGATCAAATTCCTCACCTGAAGCCTCTGCATCTTTTTGGCGCTGTACCAAACTTTTGTTGTGGCCACGGATTTCCTTTACAAAATGAAAGGCGCCCATCATGTTGCCATGATCCGTAAGCGCTACTGAAGTCATTCCAGCGTCTGCAGTCGCCTTTACTAATTTTTTGATACTGATGGTGGATTGTAAAATCGAAAATTGGGAGTGGTTGTGTAAATGAACGACAGGGGCATCAAGCAATACAGCCGGCACGTCTACTATTTCGGTTATATTTTCAGCAGTATCCGTCTTTTTAGCAACCGCAGCCAATGCTGTAGCGGCCTTTTTTAAATTGATGTGCTTTAACCCCAAAGGAGCAATCGTGTCCGGGTTTTGGGTTTGAAATTCTTGCAAGTAATCTGTATTTGCTTTTAGTTGCTCGGTTGAATAGGTCCCTCTTCGTAACAATTCTAAAAAACAGCGCGTCGTAGCCTCGACATCCGCTGTTGCATTGTGGGCTTCAGCAAAAGGGGTTTTAAATAAATATTGGTGTAACTCGGTCAAAGTCGGTAACTTAAACTTTCCACCACGCCCCCCAGGCAATTGACATAAGCTTGCGGTGGTCTCGGTACAAGTATCCAAAACGGGAAGACTATTTAATGGAGTTACGACTTGCATACGGTGGTATTCACAACCCATGATATTGAGATCAAAACCTACATTCTGACCCACTACAAATTTAGCCTTGTCAAGCGCTTCATTAAATTTTTCAAGCACTGAAATAAGTGAAACACCTTCAGCTGCCGCCAAGGCTGTTGAAATACCGTGAATTTTCTCGGCATCATAAGGGATGTTAAAACCATCAGGGCGAATTAGAAAATCACAATGCTCCAAGCAAACCCCTTGATCGTCATGTAATTGCCAAGCAATCTGAACACATCGCGGCCAATTGTCCGTGTCTGTAACAGGTGCCTTCCATCGTTTGGGAAGACCTGTGGTTTCGGTATCAAAAATCAAATACATGGCTAAAATCTGTGGTTAAAATAGAATTCTAAATATAAAATTATTTTAGGTTTATAACTGTTATTTTTTGAGGGATTTATGAACAAAATACAACTATTAAAGGCCGCATTACAACCCTATGAATTATTTAGAACACTAACAATCAATAAGCTATAAAAAAACAGGTTTTACAGCAGCAAAAACCGTGTTTTTTTTATAAGTTTATAACTCTAAATTAGACCCCAAGTCTACAATCTGCATAAGAACAAACTTAATATAAAGCCAAGTTCAAGATTTTTTTTGGGGATTTGTTAGACAACAACTTTAATCATGAATCCAATCTTAAAATAATCCCTATAAATTTATATCTACTGCGCTTTTCGATAATCCTATTCATTTGTTCAAATTTAAGGTGTGGGCAAACCCATTCAAAGGACTTAAAAAGCATTCACGAGAAATTTGAGTATAGAAATAAGCCCATCGATCCCAAACTATTACATAAATTTCTACCGTGGCTCTCAGACAGATATCCAATTGTCACTACGGTCAATATAGCAGCGGCTTATAGAACCAATGAATACTCAGAGTACACTGGAATAACCACTGAAGAAAATGGATATGTAAAAGTTACATTTGAAGATGGAAATTATACAAGATATAAATGGTTTGGGAAGTTAGACAACGACATCCATTTGGCAGTAGTGGATGAGGGTAGCCGCCGTGGAACAGGTGTGTTTTCAAGTCTTCTGCTATTAAATTTTGATGTAAATCCAAAAAAACAAGACCCAAATTTAAACATGAATTTAATATGCTATCATATGCTGGGAGACAGAACAAAATACGAAATCACAAAATTAAAAAATAAAATTTTTATTGAGAATGAAATCTATGAAAACAACAAACTGGTTCTCAAATGCAAAAAAGACTATTGCTATGAGGTAAAAAAATAATCTTTATAAACAAAAAAGCGTGAAGTGGTGTGTGATCTATAACTGAGTGAAGGACAAATTGTAAAATATCCCCTCTGAAAAATTCATGTATTTGGTGCCAGAGTCGTCATAGGAATTGAAATAAAAAGTACCTGTTATGGTCTTACTATCCTCGTTTATAGATTCAATAGTAACTTGACCATCACCTAAGTATACAGGATATTCCTCGCCGTTATTCTGAGTGGAATAGGTTGTATTAACTTCCGTGTAGGTAATGGTTGCAAGTTTACCTTCGCCTAATTCATAAGACCCAATATTAGCTTCAGGTAAGCTAATGATCATACTGCCATAACCATCGCTACCAGAAATACTCAAAATTCCAGTGGTTTGAATGGTGGCAGTACGTGCTGTCGAACGCCAAACATAATCACCATGCCGAAGACCTTGAAATGTGGGGTTACTGGATTGAATGTCGTCTTGACAACCAATTAAAGAAAAAACGGCAAAAGTTAAAAGAAGATATCTCATATATTACTGAAAAGGAATTTAGATTTTAGGCCTTGTAAACAATTCAAAAATATAAAAAATAAATGAATGTATTAGTATTGAAAAAATATACTATATTTGCCGCTCATTAATAACCAAGGTCGAGAACCTTACAAATTAATTTTATGCCTGTAAAACTAAGATTACAAAGACATGGAAAAAAAGGAAAACCATTTTATTGGATTGTTGCGGCAGATACCCGCTCCAAAAGAGATGGTCGCTTTCTTGAAAAATTAGGGTCTTACAATCCAAACGTCAATCCTGCACAAATAGAAATCAATGTCGATAGCGCTGTGCGTTGGTTAGAAAATGGCGCTCAGCCAACTGACACAACACGTGCTATTTTATCACACGAAGGTGTTTTGTTGAAAAAACATTTGGCGGGAGGCGTTAAAAAAGGGGCTTTCACAGAAGAACAAGCTGAGGAGAAATTCCAAGCTTGGATGACTGAGAAACTATCTAAAATCGACTCGAAAAAATCGGACATTCAAAAAGCTAAAGAAGCAGAATCAGCAAAAGCGCTTGCCGCTGAAAAAGCAGCTAACGATGCACGAATCGCCGCTGCAGTACCGTTACCAGAAGTAACAACTGAAGAAGAAGAATAAAACTTTTTATTTTTATATCTTTAAACCTGACTTTTGTCAGGTTTTTTTTTGATATTTTATGAAGAAAGAAGAGTGTTTTTACCTCGGTAAAATTGTAAAAAAGTACAGCTTTAAAGGGGAACTTTTAGCAAAGCTGGATACTGATCAGCCTCAGTTATACGAAAATATTGAAGCGCTCTTTTTAGACATCAACAACCGATTGATTCCTTATTTTGTAATGACGTCAAGACTTCACAAGTCCAATTTATTGCGTTTAAAATTAGAAGATGTGAACACAGAGTCGGATGCGGATGAATTGCTAAGAAAAGAAGTTTACCTACCGCTTGATCTACTTCCAAAATTAGATGGAAAAGCCTTCTACTACCACGAGGTCATAGGGTTTGAAATATGGGAAAAGTCATTTGGAAAAGTAGGCGTTTTACAGGGGGTCAATGACCAGTCTGCACAAGCATTGTTCGAGATTGAAAGAAATGGTCACGAAATTTTAATTCCAATTCACGATGAATTTATAATAAATATTGACCGAGACAAGAAAATAATTACTGTCAAGACGCCACCTGGGCTCATTGATTTGTACATTAAGTAATGGTTTTGGAAGCATTTCAATTCAAACAATTTAGTGTTGCACACGACCGCTGTGCCATGAAAGTAGGAACAGATGCTGTTTTACTCGGGACATGGGCGCCTGTAAATCCCACAACAAAATCAATATTAGACATTGGAGCAGGCTCTGGAATTTTAGCACTCATGCTTGCGCAACGTAGCAATGCAAACCTTATTGATGGATTGGAAATTGATGTGGAAGCATACGAACAATGTGTGACAAATTTTGAAGAATCTCCTTGGGCAGATCGCTTGTTTTGCTACCATGCCAGTCTAAAAGAATATACCAATGAAATGGATATAAAATATGACTTCATCATTTCCAATCCTCCATTTTACAACGAGACTTACACTACCAATGATAAAAGCAGAAATACGGCCCGTTTTGAAGCGGCGATGCCCTTTAATGAACTGCTTAAATCAGTAAGAAAATTACTGTCCAAAAATGGAAAATTTTGTGTTGTAGTACCATTCGAATCAGAAGATAAACTTGTTGAGATGGGAAAAGAAAATACCCTTTTTTGTGATAAAATACTCAGAGTACGGGGAAAGAAAAACAGTGTTATAAAACGGAGTTTGATGGCGTTTTCATTTGAGAAAAATCCTGTAAAAGTAAAAGAAATATACCTCGAAGTAAAACGCCACGTATATAGCAAAGATTTCATTAATTTAACAAAAGAATTTTATTTAAAATTCTAAGATTCAGTAAATTTGTAAGTAAATTTGTTTGATTAAAGAGCCTATTTAGTTGTTGTTTCAGCTACTCTTTAAAATGACCTAAAAATTTCATTTATGAAGCCAGATGTATTTGAAGCACCCGATTACTACAATCTAGACGATTTATTAAGTGAAGAGCACAAACTTGTGAGGGAAGCGGCTAGGGATTGGGTCAAAAGAGACGTGACTCCCATTATTGAAACTTATGCCCAAAAAGCAGAATTTCCAAAACAAATTCTCAGTGGTCTGGCAGAAATAGGTGCTTTTGGACCCTACATCCCAGAAAAATATGGAGGGGCGGGATTGGATCAAATTGCTTATGGTTTGATCATGCAAGAAATTGAACGAGGTGATTCAGGTGTGAGAAGTACAGCTTCCGTACAGTCATCTCTGGTCATGTACCCCATTTGGAAATACGGCAATGAAGCTCAACGTCAAAAATACTTACCAAAATTGGCCTCCGGTGAATTTATGGGTGCCTTTGGACTCACTGAGCCTGACCACGGTAGTAATCCAGGAGGAATGACCACTAACTTTAAGGATATGGGCGATCATTTTTTACTGAATGGTGCCAAACTATGGATCTCGAACGCGCCATTTTGTGACATTGCAGTTGTTTGGGCAAAAAACGAAGAAGGGCGCATTCATGGCCTTATTGTAGAGCGCTATATGGAAGGGTTTTCAACTCCTGAAACACATAACAAATGGTCGCTCAGAGCCAGTTCTACAGGAGAACTTATTTTTCAAGATGTTAAAGTTCCTAAAGAAAATATTTTACCCAATAAAAGTGGGTTGGGTGCTCCACTTGGATGTTTAGATTCTGCACGTTACGGTATAGCTTGGGGTGCTATTGGCGCTGCCATGGATTGTTACGATACAGCCTTGCGCTATGCTAAGGAACGCATTCAATTTGGAAAGCCTATAGCAGGATTCCAATTGCAACAAAAGAAATTGGCGGAAATGATTACGGAAATCACCAAGGCACAGTTATTAGCTTTGAGACTGGGGCAACTCAAAAATGAAAATAAAGCCAGTACGGCTCAAATATCCATGGCGAAAAGAAACAATGTTGAAATGGCCTTGAAAATTGCACGTGAGGCACGTCAAATTCTGGGGGGTATGGGAATTACTGGTGAGTACAGTATCATGCGCCATATGATGAATTTGGAAAGCGTAGTGACCTATGAAGGTACGCACGACATTCATTTGCTAATTACAGGACTTGACATCACAGGATTAAATGCCTTTAAATAAAACTTCCTTAATTTATTGTGTTGGGACATTGCTCTCAACTGCGCTATTATTGAGCTGCGACAACAAAACTGGATTTGGTTACTCAAACACTCAAAGTGATGTCACTTTTGATATATTAGAAGACCTAAATCCCCCTGAAAACTTTAAAATTTTGGCGTTGGGAGACAGCTATACCATTGGTCAAAGCGTCTGCATAAGCTGCCGTTTTCCAGAGCAACTCAAAGATAGTTTGATTGTAAATTTTGACCCACAAGATACTTTTTCATTAGAAATCATTGCACAAACAGGTTGGACAACAACCAATCTCATTTCGGCGATCGCAACATCGAATCCTTCTTCTGACCATAACTTAGTGACACTATTAATAGGTGTAAACAATCAATACCAAGGCAAGCCATTTGCATTGTATGAAACAGAGTTTATAACATTGGTAAACACTGCCATTACGCTGGCTGATGATGATCCGTCTAATCTCATTGTAGTTTCAATACCTGATTATGCATATACTCCTTTTGGTCAAAACTACAATCCAGAACACATAAGTCAACAGTTAGATGCTTACAACCTTTACGCAAAAAATTATTGTCAGGACAACGGCTTATCATATGTTTATATTACTGACATCACACGTCAAGGAATGATAAATCCAGAACTGGTTGCCAGTGATAATTTACATCCATCTGGACTGGCATATTCAAAATTTGTAGAGCGAATTTTACCTTTGGCAATAGAAAAAATAGACTAAACTCATTCTTCTGGAGCTAGCTCAACTTCTAAGCCATCCATTTCTGTATTGATTTGAATTTGACAACCCAAGCGGCTGTTGGGCTGAACGTTGAGTGCCTCACTGAGCATGGCTTCTTCATCAGCTGTTTTTTCGGGAAGTAGATGTGAACTTTGAACATAACATTGACAAGAAGCACACATGGCCATACCGCCGCAAATTCCAATGGTCCCCTCAGGAACAAGCTCATATAAACGAACAACCTCCATAAGATTAAGGGCCATATCCGTTGGTGCATCAATGGTATAAAGGGTGCCTTGACGATCGGTGATTTTTATAGAGATATCCAATGACATCAGTCAATTGATTTTACGACACTTTTTGTAGCTTCTTTACGAGTGCCATCAAAGCCGTCAATACCAGTTACTGTAGTATATTTAAGCACCAAACGTTTACCGGGACTAATGATTTTATAGGCCGCTTGACACATTAAAGTAGCCTCGTGAAAACCACATAAAATAAGTTTCAATTTTCCAGGATAAATATTAACATCGCCAATGGCAAAAATACCTGGAATATTGGTCTGATAATCCAATGAATTATTAACTTTAATGGCGTTTTTCTCAATTTCAAGACCCCAATTTNAAATGGGTCCTAATTTTGGAGACAANCCAAATAAAGGAATAAAAGCATCNGTTNTAATGTGTTGTTCTTNTTCATTTNANACACTATATGAAATNNAATCTAATTTACTTTTACCATAGAGTCCTGTAACTTCAGCNGGCGTGATTAAATCAATATTTCCATTGTCTTTTAGCGCTTGAACTTTTTCTACTGAGTCCAAAGCCCCTCTAAATTCGGTTCTTCTGTGAATCAAAGTCACATTACTGGCAACCTCACTCAAAAAAATTGTCCAGTCTAAAGCTGAATCACCACCACCCGCAATAACAACTCTNTTATNGCGGTAAACTTCTGGGTCTTTAATCATGTATGCAACGCCNCGGTCTTCATAATCTGAAAGGTTTTTAATGGCCGGTTTTCGAGGTTCAAAACTTCCAAGTCCTCCTGCAATNGCTACAACAGGGGCGCTGTGTTGTGTTCCTTTGTTTGTAGTNACCACGAAAGAACCATCTACTTGTTTTTCAATTGTCTCTGCNCGTTCACCAAGNGTAAAACCTGGTTCAAATTGTTTGGATTGTTCCAATAATTTTTTTGTTAAATCCCCAGCTAAAATTTCTGGGTAAGCGGGGATGTCATAAATTGGCTTTTTAGGGTAAATTTCAGAACATTGACCTCCAGGTTCAGCTAATGCATCAATGAGATGGCATTTGAGCTTAAGAAGTCCAGCTTCAAAGACAGCAAATAACCCCGATGGCCCAGCGCCAATTATAAGAATGTCAGTCTTGATCATTTTAGGCCTCAATATTTATAACAGACTGAATTTGAGGTGCATATTTTTTAATGGTCATTTCTACCCCAGACTTTAAAGTCATTTGATTTACCGTACATGATGAACATGCGCCAATAAGTTGGACTTTAACAATTTCACCATTTTCAATTCCAATGAGATTGATATTTCCTCCGTCATTTTGGAGAAAAGGTCGAATTTCATCCAGTGCTTTTTCAACATTTTTTTGAAGATCTTCTGAGCTCATAATCATTTTATTTATTTTTCACAGTACTACAACCTGCCATGGTTGTTATTTTCACAACTTCTGTAGGTGGCAAGTCTTTATGTCGTTTAACAGTTTCTCTTACAATTTCTTGTGTTAGTGATTTAAAAGCCAACGCTGTTTGAGTCCCCTCTTGNAATGCTGCTGGTCTTCCGTAATCCCCTGCCTCTCTTATNCTTTGAACAATAGGTATTTCNCCTAAAAANGGAACCGCTAAATCCAAAGCTAAATGTTTTGCGCCTTCTTGCCCAAATATATAATNTTTATTTTCAGGAAGTTCCTCAGGTACAAAATAGGCCATATTTTCTATGATTCCAAGAACAGGGACATTGATGTTCTCTTGTTGAAACATGGCTACGCCTTTTTTTGCATCCGAGAGCGCCACATTTTGGGGCGTGCTCACAACCACAGCGCCTGTAATAGGCAGCGACTGCATGATACTCAAGTGGATGTCTCCCGTGCCAGGAGGCAAGTCGATAAGTAAAAAATCTAGAGGACCCCAAGCGGCATCAAATATCATTTGATTGAGAGCCTTGGATGCCATAGGACCTCTCCAAATAACAGCTTGACTTGGTTTTGTAAAAAACCCTATAGATAAAATTTTAACACCATAACTTTCAACAGGTTTCATTTTTGAAGCGCCATCGACCTGAACTGCTAATGGTTTGTCAGAAACAACATCAAACATGATGGGAATGGAGGGACCATAAATATCGGCATCTAGGATTCCAACTTTGAAGCCCATATTGGCTAAAGTAACTGCAATATTTGAGGTAACGGTAGATTTTCCCACGCCACCTTTTCCCGAAGCAATTGCAATGATATTTTGAATACCAGGAATNGGTTTACCCTTGATTTCATTTTTTGGCTGAGCAGGGACATCAACTTTTACATTGATTTTAATCTTTGCTTTAGCATATACCAAATCATGAATGGCTTTCATGATATTAACCTCAGTACGTTTTCTAGCTTGAAGCGTGGGATTGGAAATACTAATATCAACAATAACTTCATCATTAAAAATAACAACATTTTTGACAGCTTTACTTTCAACCATATTTTTTCCTTCACCGGGAACGGTGATGGTTTCCAAAGCCCTTAAGATGTCTTTTTTTGTGAATTTCAAAGCGTGAAATACAGATTGATTATTGGGTACAAATATACGCTTGATTTGCTAAAAAAACTAAAGTTCTTTTGAGGGATCCCAAAAAACAGTTTTAAAATTTTGAATTTGATTGTCTTTGACTTCAACACCCTCACTTTTAAGCAATTGTTCCATNATATTAATGCCTTCAAAATGGTGTTTTCCTGTTAAAAATCCTTTGCGATTTACAACGCGATGAGCTGGTACATTTTTTCCGTGAGATGCAGTCATGGCATAGCCAACCATTCGAGCACTTTTTAAAGCCCCTAACTGTTTTGCGATAGCCCCATAACTTGTCACACGTCCAAATGGGATTTGACGTGCAATTTCGTAACAACGATCGAAAAAATTTGAGTTAACTGCCACAGNGTCTATAATCAAATTAAATTAACAAATGTAACAGTGGCAACGGCTAGGGTTATCAACGCAATGCAGTAATTCATGTTTTTTGGAGAGGTGATTTTATTATTTTTAATGCTGTCAAAGAACAGAACATAAATGTAAAGCGCAATAAAACTTCCCATGGCAGCCCCGGCGATATAAGCGCCAATACTGGTAGGGTCAAGCTGCAACCAACCTATTGACAACAGTGAGGTAACAACATAAGCTTGGAAAGGAATTGGGAAGATATTTAGTGCAGACATAAAAACCCCTTGAAAAAAACGACTTTTTTTACTTTTAATTCGAGCATCCACTCTTACAGGAGATGCTTGTTTCTTTGCAGTCATAAAAAAATAAAAAGAAATTAATAAAAAAATTACGNCTGCGACTCGCTTGAGAATACTTGTGANATCCGGATGTTGATTTAGATATTTTGCAAAAATTGTGGCAACATAAGTTTGTAGGCCTACCACAATACAAATACCAATTGAAAACATAAAACTGCGATTGTGGCCTTCCTTTAGACTGATTATAGCAGCNGACATATTGAGCATACCAGGTGGCATCACCCCTATAAAAGAAATCAACAGACTAAGAAAAAAAATTAAAGTAATATCCAAAAATTAGTGTATTTTAAATTTAAGATACGTAATTGCTTTCCCTTCGTCCAAATAGGTCTTCTCGTAGAAGGTTTCAATNCCAGTTACCACTTCAGGACTTCCCTCTTGGCGGTACACATCGTGGTTTGCGTATTGAATTTCATAGCCAAGCCCTTCGAGTAAGCCCAAAGTATAGCCGTGCATGTATTCACTGTCTGTTTTTAGATGTACCACTCCATCAGCTTTTAGAACATGCTTATAGCGATTTAAAAATGTAGGANTGGTCAAGCGATGCTTGCTGCGTTTGTATTTAATTTGAGGGTCAGGAAATGTTATCCAAATTTCATCAACTTCACTGGCTTCAAAAAGTCCCTCAATGAGTTCTATTTGGGCACGCACAAATGCTACATTGGACAATTTATTTTNTTGGGCTGTCTTGGCGCCTCGCCAGAAACGGGCCCCTTTAATGTCAATGCCAATGTAATTCTTATTTGGGTCTCTTTCGGCCAATCCAACAGTATACTCTCCTTTTCCACATCCCAATTCTAACACNAATGGATGGTTNTTTTTAAAAAAGCCAACACACCACTGCCCTTTNAAGGAAAATTTATTTTCAATAAGCGTTTCGCGCGTAGGTTGGAAAACATTGGAGAATGTTTCGTTTTCTTTAAANCGTTTTAATTTATTCTTACTTCCCAAAACAGGTTGTTTTGTGCAAAAATACGCAAAGAAAATTGATTAATTTATTTCTAATGGTAAGGTGAATGAAAATTCACTACCTATTCCGAATTTACTGTCTACAAAAATATTTTCCTGATGGGCGTCGATGATATGTTTTACAATAGACAAGCCCAAACCAGAGCCCCCCTCACTTCGAGCACCACTTTTGTCAACGCGATAAAAACGTTCAAATAATCGAGAAATGTGCTGATTTTCAATACCTTCACCATTGTCCGTTACGCGAACTACNACTTTANAATCTCCAAGTTGTTCAACGCTGATCTCTGTGGTTCCGTTAANATGTCCGTATTTGATGGAATTTACAACGAGATTGGTTAAAACTTGTTGAATGCGCTCACGGTCTGCATGGACTATTAATTTCGTTTGTTCAGAATTTTCAAGCGATAATGTAATTTTTTTCTTTTTGGCCTTCATCTCTAATTCTTCGAAGACATTGTGAATCAACTCTAAAACATCAAAATTTGAAGTTTTTAATTTTGATTCACCAAATTCAATTTTTGTTATCATGTCCAAATCCTGAACAATGTATATCAAGCGTTCAACGCCCTTATCTGCTCTTTTTAAATATTTCTTTAAAACTTCTGGATCGCTCATCGCGCCATCCAGTAAAGTGGAAATGTACCCCTGAACCGTAAACAATGGTGTTTTTAATTCGTGAGCTACATTTCCTACAAACTCTTTTCTGAATTCTTCTCTTGCTTGAAACGACTGAACTTCTTGTTTTTTTAATTTGGCGTACTTGCTAATTTCACTAGTTAGAAAGTCCATATCTGCAGAAATAGGAACATTTTGTACNGGANTGGTTTTGGATTCTAAAATCATAATATCCTTATATATTTTTTCGACGCGCTTAAAAATATANTTTTTAATACTNTACTGAAAAATTAAAAATACCACGATGAGTGTGAGGCCTAAAAAACCCATAGAAATTTTGATATCAAAACTGTTTTTGAAGTACAAAAAAACACTCAGAGTGAGTGTTAAGACAATAGACGTTAGCAGTGCAGTAATGATTGCAAAAGCATATGACTTTTTTGAAAATGAGCTCATTGATTCTGAAACTTATAACCAACGCCTTTAATCGTTTTAAATTTAGAGTTACCTAATTTTTCACGCAGTTTCCTTACATGAACATCAATGGTGCGCGCTCCAACAATAACTTCGTTACCCCATATTTTTTCCAANATAACTTCGCGTTTAAAAACTTTCCCAGGCCTGGATGCCAACAAATATAGCAATTCAAATTCTTTTCTTGGTAAAACCATATCTAGGCCTTTGTAGTTGATTTTATAGGCTTCTCTATCAATAGTAAGACCATCTAAAACAATGGGAATGTCTNAAATTGAATCACTTTGGGTATTTAAACGCCTGAGCAAAGATTTAATTTTACTAATCAAAACTTTGGGCTTAATGGGTTTTGTAATGTAGTCATCGGCCCCAGCCTCAAAACCAGCAACCTGAGAATAGTCTTCACCTCTTGCTGTTAGAAAAGTGATAAGCGTATTTTTAAGTTCAGGAATTTTTCTAATTTTTTCACAAGCTTCAATGCCGTCCATTTCAGGCATCATCACATCCAAAATGATCAGGTTAGGTTTTTCTTTTTTGGCTTTCTCAATGGCTTGTTGACCATTATTGGCTGTAAAAACAGTGTAACCTTGGGCTGTTAAATTGTAGCTAATAATTTCTAAAATATCTAGCTCATCATCGACGAGTAATATTTTAATTTTTTTGTTAGTCATATTAAACCAAAATAGTTTAGGTAAATATAGTAGGATATAATACAAAATAAAAAAAATAATGGTAGTGTTAATGGAAATTTAAAAACTGAGTTAACATTAGCTTGTAGAAAAATTGTTAAAAAAACCCTATATTTGATTATATCAATTTAAAAAAACTACAATGAGAAAACTTTACTTTTTACTTTTTACTTTTTTTGCTTTCAACTTGTCTTATGGGCAAGTTATTATAACTGAGATTGCCGATCCTAACAATGCAGCCAATACCGGCAGATTTGTTGAAATACACAACGTTAGTAGTTCAGACGTTGATATGACAGGATGGGAATTAAAAAGGTGGACTAATGGTAATGCNGAACCAACAGCTTCTTCTGCTATAGACCTTTCTTCTTTAGCTAATTTCCAGTCAGGCGAAACTGCTGTTATTGGAAAAAGCGGATTTGAAGAAGTTTATGGATTTCCCCCAAGTATTGTATCGTCAAGCGCCTCAGTTGATAGTAATGGAGATGACCAAATTGCAGTATTTGATTCAGAAGGAAATGTTATTGATATTTTCGGAGTTCCTGGAGAAGATGGCACAGGAACCTGTCATGAATTTGAAGACGGAAGAGTTGAACGAAAAGCAACTGTTACAAGTTCAAATTCAATATGGAATGAGGCAGAGTGGAATGTTTGGGCAGACAGTACTGTTAATGATTGTACTACCCATGTTAATTCTCCTCAAACTGCACCAGATGACTATGACCCAGGGTCGTGGATTGGAGCATCAAGCGAAATCTCAATTTCAATAATTACACCTGTAAATAATACAATTTTATCTCCTGGAACTCAATCTACTGAAATCTCTTGGTCAACTTTAAATCCACCAAGTGGAGCTGGAGTAAATATTCTTGTAAATGGAGCAGAGACAGCTAATGTTACCAGCCCTTTTGTACTACAATTACAAGATGGAACATCTTACGACGTTACAGTAAATATTGATGATAATGGAAATGTTGTGGCTTCTGATAATGTGTCGTTCAGTGTTGGTATTTTGACTCAAGTTGCAGACATAACAGCTTTAAGAGCAGATATTTCCACAAATGGCATAGGCAATTACTATGAAATTACGGGAGAATCATATGTCAACCAAACAGATAGCTATAAAAACCGAAAGTGGATTCAAGATTCCAACTCATCAAGTATCTCGGGAATGCTTATTTACGATGAAGATGGAATAATCGAAACTACCTATTCAATAGGGGATGCTGTGACTGGCCTTCAAGGTTACACAGCTGAAGTTTATGGTACACTTAGGTTTATTCCTTTCTCTGATTCTGGTATTATTGTGTCTTCTGGAAATACAATAGCACCTCGATTAGTATCTATATCAAACTTAAATGCCGATCCAGATACTTACGAGTCAACTTTGATTAGGATAGCGGGATCTGTAGAATTTTCTGATGCAGACGGAACTACTACATTTTCAAATGGATCAAATTATGAAATTACTGATGGTTCTACTGACACAGAAGGAGTTGCAAACTCAACATCTGTCAGAACAGAATTTTATGGTGTTTTTAACTCAACAATTATTCCTTCTGACCTTCAAATAGTTGTTGGTGTTGCAGGCCAATACAATGGCGCAGCCCAGGTTTACCCAAGAATATTATCCGATATTGAAGCTGATGGCTGTTATTTCAAAGAAGGGTTTACACACAGTTTTGATACCGTTGTTGATAATCTTATTGTGGATGCAACATGTTGGTTGACTTTAAACGGTGGTGGCACTGATGAGTCTTGGGGGTTTTTCCAGGACGGAGCCGGTGCAGTTAACGGCTATTTTTGGGGCATTAATTGGCCTGCAAGTTCACATTCGGATTACTTAATCTCACCTGGATTTAAAGTTCAGAATAACCTAACAGATGGTATTTCTTTTGAAATTTGGGAATTNANNNNGGAATACCCTGAAGCATTTGATGTTCAATTGTGGGATGTTAATTTAAATCAATTAATAGCTACTTTAGCTGTTGACCCAGAAACTTCTGTGAATCCTGAAAGAACAACATTAACATTTGATCTTGGTGCATATGAAGGACAAAATGTAAGAATGGCAATTCAAAATTATTCACAAGCACCAAATGGTTATTATTTATTTATGGACAATTTCCAATTAACATCTTTTAGTTCGCTAGGAACTAACACACCAAATCAATCTATAACTTTTGAATATTTCCCTAACCCAGTAGAAGATGAATTAACGCTTAAAGCGCAAGCTAATATTGATTCCATTGAAGTTTTAAATATTCTTGGACAATC
>NYVA01000049.1 GCA_002684355.1 Formosa sp. | reverse complement strand
TTTTTAGGAGTCCTTTTATCTTCGGTCACTGTCACGCCTTTGTATTCTCAAGACGGTGATGCAACAAAAGGGAAAGCACTNTTTAATNCCAANTGTGCNGCNTGNCANCANNTNGANAAAAAAATGACTGGACCCGCCTTGCGCTACGTTGAAACGCGCTTGAGCGAAGATGAAGGTTTAGATCGTGAATGGCTCAACGCTTGGATTCGCAATAGTAATTCTGTCATTAAATCTGGTGACGCTTACGCTAATAAAATATATAACGAATACAATCGTGCCGCCATGACGGCATATCCTCAGTTTTCTGACGATGATATCTCAAACATATTGGCTTACACGGCCCAAGATAAAGCAGCTCCCCCTGTAGCTGCAGTTACTGTAGCTTCATCCCAGGCCCCTAACGGGGGCAGTGATTTTTCAAAAATGATTGTGCTAAGTGCTCTGGCCATTCTCTTTGGTTTGCTTGCTTTGGGCTTATTCTTGGTTAACAAAACCTTAAGACGTTTTGCAGTTGCCAATGAAGTTGAAATTAAGGAAGCTATTAAGCGCCCATCTTTGTGGAAAGCATTTGTAAAAAATCAATTCTTAATGCTTGTTACAGCAATTTTCTTTTTACTTTCTAGTGCCTATTTTGTCTACGGCTATTTATCCCAAGTAGGTGTAGACCAGGGCTATGAGCCCATCCAGCCCATTCACTATTCGCATAGAATTCATGCTGGCGACAATGGCATCGATTGTAAGTATTGCCATTCTTCAGCAAGAGTCAGTAAGCATTCAGGAATACCATCTCTTAATGTTTGTATGAATTGTCACAAATCGATTTATGAGGTGGCGCCGTCTACTGCCACGAAAGAATACAGTAAGGAGTTTTACGATGCAGAGATTCAAAAGCTTTACAATGCCGTTGGCTGGGATGACGCCGAGCAAAAGTATACTGGTAAAACCAAACCGGTTAAGTGGATTCGAATTCACAACCTGCCTGATTTTGCATATTTTAATCACTCTCAGCACGTTACTGTTGCAGGGGTTGAATGTCAAACTTGTCATGGGCCAGTAGAAGAAATGGAAATTATGTACCAACACTCTCCATTAACTATGGGCTGGTGTATCAATTGTCACAGAGAGACTAATGTTAAGGTAGAGGACAACGGGTATTATGAAAAAATTCACGAAGCACTTTCAAAAAAGTATGGCGTTGATAAGCTAACAGCTGCTCAAATGGGTGGTTTAGAATGTGGTAAATGTCACTATTAAAAATGGATTGTATATATGTCGTCAAATAAAAAATATTGGAAGAATGTTGAGGAAATAAGTCCTGTACAATCTGCGACTTTGGCTTCTTTGAAGCATAAAGAGTTCGTTCAAGAAATTCCGGTAGATGAATTTTTAGGAGACAAGGATGCTTTAGAATCCTCTGCAACCACGCGTCGTGATTTTCTTAAATATGTTGGATTTAGTACAGCAGCAGCTTCCTTGGCAGCTTGCGAGGGTCCGGTAATAAAATCCATTCCTTATGTTGTACAGCCCGAAGAGATCATACCTGGTGTTGCCAACTACTACGCCACTGCCATTGGAAATGGGTATGATTTCGCTAGCCTTCTGATTAAAACAAGAGAAGGCCGTCCCATTAAGGTTGAGTGCAATAGTTTGGCTGGTGAAAACGGAACTACCAATGCCAGAGTGCAAGCTTCCGTATTGGACCTTTATGACAACCAGCGCCTATCCGGACCGCTTAAAGACGGAGAAAATATTTCATGGAAAGACTTCTACAAAGAAGTAGGTGAAAAGTTAGAAATGATTCAATCTCAAGACAAAGCGATTGTCTTATTGACTCAAACATATGCCAGCCCTAGCACATCAAAATTAATTTCTGAGTTTAAAGCTAAATACAGGAATGTTTCTCACGTCGTATACGATGCTATTTCTGAATCTTTTGCGGCCGATGCTTATGAGGCAAGGTACGGAAGAAGAGGACTCGCAAATTACGACTTCTCAAAGGCCAAAACTATTGTATCTATTGGTGCAGATTTTCTTGGAGATTGGCAGGGGGGTGGCTTTGATTCTGCATACGCCAAAGGACGTGTTCCAAAAAACGGAACCATGTCTCGACACATTCAGTTTGAATCCAATATGTCACTTTCTGGAGCCAACGCCGACAAGCGAGTCCCTTTAAAACCCTCTGAACAAAAATTAGCTTTGGTAAGACTTTATGGCAAATTAACGGGTTCTTCTGTAAGTGTAACTTTACCTCCTAAAATTGAAGCAGCTATTGACTCAGTAGCAAAGGAAATTTCTAAAGCAGGGCCTAATGCTGTTGTATTGACTGGTATTCAAGACGAAAAAGCTCAAGGATTGGTTATTACCATCAACGAATTTATCAAGAGTAAGGCTTTCGATCCTAAGACAATTATCTTAACACGACAAGGAAATGACAAAGCGGTTTCAGCACTTGTAAAAGACATGAATGCTGGTCGTGTTGGCGCCGTGATCATGGCAGGTGTAAATCCAGTGTATACGCTCCCAACTGCTTCTGCGTTTGTGGAAGGACTTAAAAAAACCGCAGTGTCCGTGTCATTTACAATGAAAAATGATGAAACCGCTGCTGAAACTCAATATGTGGGGGCTGCTCCGCATTACCTTGAATCTTGGGGAGACCTAGAAACCAAGTCTGGTTTCTATGCATTAATGCAACCCACTATCCGCCCGCTATTTGACACCCAACAATTTCAACAAGCCCTATTAGCACTTAATGGTTCTGCGGTAAATTATCACGATTATATAAAGTCATTTTGGACCGAAACTATTCTAAAAGAAGGTGTTTGGAACCAAGCCCTTCACGACGGTGTTTACACAGCCACTCCTTTAGCCACCTTAGATACTGCCACTTCAAAAATTTCTAAGACCACTTTTAGTCCGGTTGCTGCTATTTCCACCTTGTCTTCTGTAAAATCTTCTGATTTTGAACTCACTTTGTATCCAAAAACAGGAATGGGCGACGGTCAACAAGCCAATAATCCTTGGTTACAAGAATTTCCAGATCCATTGACACGTACGACATGGGATAATTATTTAACAGTATCGGAATATGACGCTAAAAATTTAGGACTTTACTTAGATCCAAGCAACTTCTTCAATCAAAGCAGTCACGATGCAACAGGGGGCCTTAATGGTACTTATGCAAATATCACGGTCGATGGTGTCACGGTCAAAGCACCCGTTATTATTCAGCCTGGTCAGGCTCGGGGATCCGTAGGTCTTTCTTTCGGTTATGGAAGAACAAATGGACTCAAAGCAGAAATGCAAACAGGGGTCAATGCCTACCCACTATACAAAGATTTTAATTCCACCCAGGCCGTATCCATTGCTGCTGCTGGAGGGAAACACGAATTTGCCTCCGTTCAATTACACAANACCCTTATGGGCCGAGGAGACATTATAAAGGAAACTACTTTGGAGGTTTTCAATACTAGAGATTCTGAACATTGGAATCCAACTACGGTTGTTTCCTTAAATCACCAGGAAACGCCTGTTAGTTCACCAGATGTTGATTTATGGGATGAGTTTGACCGCTCTATTGGACATCACTTTAACCTGTCCATTGACTTGAATTCCTGTACTGGTTGTGGCGCTTGCGTCATTGCTTGTCATGCTGAAAACAATGTTCCAGTTGTTGGAAAAGAAGAAATTAGAAGAAGTCGTGACATGCATTGGCTTCGTATTGACCGTTATTACTCCTCAGATGAAACCTTTTCAGGAGACAACACCACAAAAAATGACATTAATGGTTTGGGCAGTTCCTTGAGCACCTTTGGAGAAATGGAGTTTCCATCCGAAAATCCTCAAGTGGCATTCCAACCGATTATGTGTCAGCATTGCAATCATGCGCCTTGCGAAACTGTTTGTCCAGTGGCGGCGAGTTCTCACGGGAGACAAGGNCAAAATCACATGGCCTATAACCGCTGTGTTGGAACNCGTTATTGTGCTAATAACTGTCCTTATAAAGTACGTCGATTCAATTGGTTCCTTTACAACGGGAATGATGAGTTTGACTTCCATATGAATAATGATCTTGGTCGCATGGTCATCAATCCAGATGTAACGGTAAGGTCTCGTGGTGTCATGGAAAAATGTTCTTTTTGTATTCAAACGACTCAAGCGGTCATACTCAAAGCGAAGCGAGAAGGGCGGCCTGTTGCTGCTGGAGAGTTTAACGATGCTTGTGCATGTTCTGCAGCTTGTAGCAGTGGTGCAATGCGATTTGGAGACATTAACGAAAAGGAAAGTCCAATTTCTAAATTGGTAGAGGACGATAGAGCCTACTATCTTTTAGAGCATGTTGGCACAAAACCAAATGTGGTTTATCAAGTTAAAGTAAGAAATAATAACGAAGTATAACTAATTAAAAACTATGGGCTCTCATTACGAAGCACCGATCAGAAGACCACTCGTAACAGGGGAAAAATCCTATCACGACGTCACTTTAGATGTGGTTGCGCCTGTTGAAGGTAAGGCCAACAAGCTTTGGTGGCTTGTTTTCTCAATTTCCTTAGCGGCTTTTGCTTGGGGACTTGGTTGCATGGTTTATACTGTTTCAACTGGGATTGGGACTTGGGGTCTCAACAAAACTGTTGGTTGGGCTTGGGACATTACTAACTTTGTTTGGTGGGTAGGTATTGGTCATGCGGGGACATTGATTTCAGCGGTACTTTTACTCTTTCGTCAGAAATGGCGTATGGCGATCAACAGATCAGCTGAAGCCATGACAATTTTTTCTGTTATTCAGGCGGGTTTATTCCCAATCATTCATATGGGCCGCCCATGGTTGGCCTATTGGGTACTACCAATTCCAAATCAATTTGGGTCACTTTGGGTTAACTTTAATTCCCCATTACTTTGGGATGTATTTGCTATTTCAACTTATTTATCCGTGTCTTTGGTGTTTTGGTGGACGGGACTACTTCCCGATTTTGCAATGATTCGCGATAGAGCTGTGCGTCCATTCCAAAAGAAAATTTATTCGCTTCTAAGCTTTGGATGGTCCGGAAGGGCTAAAGATTGGCAACGTTTTGAAGAAGTATCTCTTGTGTTGGCAGGCTTGGCAACACCTTTGGTATTATCCGTACATACCATTGTATCCTTTGACTTTGCCACTTCTGTTATTCCAGGGTGGCATACCACTATTTTCCCACCTTATTTTGTAGCAGGAGCCATNTTTTCAGGCTTTGCTATGGTAAATACCTTGCTTATCATCATGCGCAAAGTTTGTAATTTGGAGGATTATATCACAGTACAGCACATTGAATTGATGAACATCGTGATAATGATTACGGGGTCTATTGTGGGTGTGGCTTACATCACGGAGCTTTTTATTGCCTGGTACTCCGGTGTTGAATATGAACAATATGCATTTTTAAATAGAGCTACAGGGCCTTATGCTTGGGCTTATTGGTCAATGATGACTTGTAATGTGTTTTCACCTCAGTTTATGTGGTTCAAAAAATTAAGAACAAGTATCATGTTCTCATTTTTCATTTCAATTGTCGTGAACATTGGGATGTGGTTTGAGCGCTTTGTAATTATAGTTACTTCCCTACATAGAGATTATTTACCTTCTTCTTGGACGATGTTTTCACCCACATTTGTAGATATTGGCATTTTTATTGGAACCATTGGATTCTTCTTTGTGTTATTTTTACTCTACTCAAGAACATTTCCAGTCATTGCTCAGGCGGAGGTTAAGACAATTTTAAAATCGTCTGGAGAGCGCTACAAAAATATCAGAGAAGCTGGAGAAAGTTTATATGGTACGGGGAGTGATCAGCGTACCTCTAAAAAGTCAAAACCTGCTCAGAAAGTTAAAAAGAAAAACGAATAAGTATGGGAACAACGAAAGTTATTCATGCCTTATATACTGATGATGACGTACTCATGTCTGCTGTAAAAGCGGTCAAGNCGGAAAAGTATTATATCGAGGAAATTTATACACCGTTTCCAGTCCATGGTTTAGACAAAGCTATGGGACTAGAGCCCACTCGTATTGCCATTGCAGCCTTTTTATATGGTTGTGTAGGATTGATCGTCGCTACTGCCATGATGAATTTTATCATGATTGAAGACTGGCCACAAAATATTGGTGGAAAACCAAGCTTTAGTTACATAGAAAATATGCCAGCATTTGTACCCATTATGTTTGAGCTGACTGTTTTTTTCGCCGCCCACCTAATGGTCATTACATTTTATTTGAGAAGTAGAATGTGGCCTTTTAAAAATTCTGAAAATCCAGATCCAAGAACAACGGATGACCATTTTTTAATGGAAATTCCCATTCAAGATAACGAAAAACAACTCAAAGCTCTGCTTGCCAAAACGGGTGCAGTTGAGTTACATGTTGTAGAAAAAGATGCCCATTAGAGCCATGAGAAGTATAATAAATAGATTCGTTTTAGTTTTGGTTGTTGCAAGCCTTTGCTCTTGTCAAGACAAGAGACGTCCTAATTATCAGTTTTTCCCAAACATGTATGCTCCAGTTGGCTATGAAGCCTATGGTGAATACGACGTTTTCCCTAACAGCCAAGAGGCACTTCTTCCTCCAGAAAAGACCATTGCACGCGGCCATTCGCTGTACGCTTTTGAAGACACAAATGAAGGTTATGATGCTGCCCTAAAAACTTTAAAATTGCCTTTAAGTGCCCTTGAAGTTAATTCTAAAAAAGGCAAAGAATTGTATGAAATTTATTGTGCCATATGTCATGGCAACAAAGGGGCGGGTATGGGAAAACTCGTAAAGCGAGAAAAAATATTAGGGGTTCCTAGTTATGCAGACCGTGCCATAACAACGGGAAGTATTTACCACGTTATTTATTACGGTAAGAACTCAATGGGTTCTTATGCCAATTTTTTAAATGAAGAGGAACGCTGGCAAGTTACGGCTTACGTAGAAGCGCTTCGAGCAGAACTATTAAAATAAGAAAAGTAAAACGCAAATAAGAGATGTACAAGCTTTCGAAAAGATTAATAATAACAGCGATTACCCTCATTATTGTGGGGGCTATTGGTTGGGTCTCTAGCTATACAGCTTCACACCATCTAACCTTAGAAGATGTTAAAGTTATGCTTGCTGATGAACACGCACACCATGGAGCTGCGGCTCACCACAGCGAAGATTCACAAAACAAAGCAGATCATGCATCGCATGATACTGAACATGATTACGGCAAGGCACATGCAGCGATGATACATTCTGTGCATAAAGCGAATCACCCTGAAGACGCTACCCATCATCATGAGGATCACCATAATACATCAACTCATGACGGTGAAAACCACCCCAAAGAAGCGGACCATCATGATGATGAGCATGCAGAACACGTTTTACACCAAATGCACAACCGCCCTTATGCGGCACTCTACGTAGCGGCTTTCTTTTTTATGATGATTTCATTGGGTGTCTTAGCATTTTACGGCATACAATATGCAGCTCAGGCTGGGTGGTCTCCCGTATTGTTTAGGGTCATGGAAGCCATTACTTATTACCTTTTGCCAGGGGCGCTTATTGTTCTTGCAATCGGACTTTGGGCGGGCGATCACATTTTTATTTGGATGGATCCAGAGGTCGTTGCACACGACAAATTAATTCAAGGCAAGTCTGGATGGCTTAACAAAACATGGTTTGCAATTCGAGGTCTTATTTTCATTGCAGGCTGGAGCTTATACCGTTATTTTTCTAGAAAATTTTCTTTGGCACAAGATCTAGCAGATGTAAACGACAACAGTAATTTCAAGAAAAATTTTCAAATATCTGCTGCCTTCCTCGTTTTTTATATATACACTGAATCCATGATGTCTTGGGACTGGATTATGAGTGTTGACCCGCATTGGTTTAGTACGCTTTTTGGATGGTATGTATTTGCCAGTATGTTTGTCAGTGGAATTACGGTCATTGCATTGATTACAATTTATCTAAAGACTAAGGGACTTATGGACTTTGTCAACGACAGCCATTTACATGATTTGGCCAAATTTATGTTTGGAATCAGTGTATTCTGGACCTATTTGTGGTTTTCTCAATTCATGCTTATATGGTATGCCAACATCCCAGAAGAGGTCACTTATTTTGTGACACGGATTGAAGATTATAACCTGCCTTTTTTTGGTATGATAATCCTCAACTTTATATTCCCATTTTTGGTATTAATGAACAGCGATTACAAACGCGTACCGTGGTTTATTGTCATGGCTGGAATTGTGATATTATTTGGGCATTATATAGATGTATTCAACATGATTATGCCGGCGACAGTAGGAGATCGCTGGTTTATTGGGCTCCCCGAGCTCAGTGCCGTTGCATTGTTTTTAGGACTTTTCCTTTTAATTGTATTTTATGCGCTTTCAAAGGCGCCGTTGCTGCCAAAAGGAAATCCATTTATTAAGGAAAGTGAACAGTTTCATTATTAATTAAATTCAAAAAAGAAAGTAAAGAAGAATGACTGCTTTATTAACGATATTAATTTTATTAGGGATCACCATTGCAATTTGGCAAATGGTCAAAATATTTGATTTGACCCAAACCAATCGTGATACCTCACAAGTTGCCAATGATAAAGACAATTCAATTAACGGTTATTTAATGCTTGGGTTTTTAGGCTTTATTTATCTGATTACAATCATTTCTTTTGCATTGTGGGGCGACTTGCCTCTGGTTTCTAATTCAGCATCCGAACATGGTCCTGAGATTGACCGCTTGATGATCATTTCCATGGCGGTTATTTTCGTAGTACAAACCATCACCCAATTTCTACTGCATTATTTTGC
>NYVA01000003.1 GCA_002684355.1 Formosa sp. | reverse complement strand
AGAGCAACGATAAAACTCTCGCTTTGTGTGAGCTTGCCCAAAGAATAAGAGACCTTAGAGCTTCTGAGTCTTTTTCAGAAAAAGACTTGGACAACATTTTTGGAATACTAAAACAAGAGCACCCTTATAACTGGTTACTACCATTAGAGGTTTTAGAGCTCTCAAATAGCGCTAAGCTTAAATCTTGTATCAAAAAACACCTCTCAAAGCTGGCTTTTGAAAAACCAAATTTAAGCGGGTTAATTGCTTCAGGGTTTGAGCTTATAAAAAAGGGGGGGGTAGTCTAATTTCACAACTTATTTTTCTATCTTTAGTTTTTGTTATTTAAAACTCTATTTTAATTATGTCTTTGTCTTCCTTTATTTTATATCCATTTATTTTTTTAGGCCTTGTAATTGTTTTGGCTGCCTTTTTTATCGTTAAACAACAAACCGCTGCTATTATTGAGCGTTTTGGTAGGTTCCAAAGCATTCGCCAATCTGGCCTACAACTAAAAATTCCTTTGATCGATCGCATTGCTGGGCGGCTCAGTTTAAAAATTCAACAATTGGATGTCATTGTAGAAACCAAAACGCTAGATGATGTCTTTGTTCGTTTGAAAATTTCTGTTCAATATAAGGTGGTAAAAGAAAAGGTTTACGAGGCTTTTTACAAGTTAGACTATCCACATGAGCAAATTACATCTTATGTCTTTGATGTGGTGCGTGCTGAGGTGCCAAAAATGAAGTTAGATGACGTCTTTGTTAAAAAAGACGACATTGCTATTGCTGTTAAAACAGAGCTTAATGAAGCTATGATGGACTATGGTTATGACATCATTAAAACACTGGTTACAGACATCGATCCTGATGCACAAGTAAAAGAAGCTATGAACCGCATTAACGCTTCTGAAAGAGAAAAAATTGCGGCCCAATTTGAAGGAGACGCCGCTCGAATTCTTATCGTGGAAAAAGCAAAAGCAGAAGCAGAAAGCAAGCGCCTACAAGGACAGGGTATTGCTGATCAAAGGCGTGAAATTGCACGTGGTCTTGAAGAATCTGTCGAGGTCCTTAACAAGGTCGGTATAAATTCTCAGGAGGCCTCCGCATTAATTGTGGTTACCCAACATTACGACACGCTTCAATCTATTGGGGGCGAGTCTAATAGCAACCTTATCTTATTGCCTAATTCTCCTCAAGCAGGAAGCAACATGTTAAACGATATGGTTGCGAGCTTTACCGCTAGTAATCAAATTGGAGAGGCGATGAAAAATAGTAAAAACAAGACAAAAGAAGATTAGCTTCTGTTTTATGTTAAAGCTTCTGCGCGCAGCAAATGATTGCTGTCTTCAGAGGCTTTTTTAATAAATGCTTTTGTCTCTGGGGTGTCTTTTTGCCCTGATTTAAGCAGTTCTTTCAGCACAATTATAACTGCAATACGTGTTCCTACTTTTTTGGCAGCTGTTCCAAACAAAGGAGATAATTCATCATAAGCCACCTCCTGAGCGAGCTTTTGTATTTCTTTTTTGGTTTTTATTTGCTTTGCCTCTGGGAGGTTGGTGTATTTTTTACCGAGCTGTTTGATGACATCAATTGCTTTTCGCTGAGGTTTTTGAGGGGATTTCGCTTTTTGAGGGGCCTGTTTCTGCGCTTGTTTGCTCCAGGTGTCTCTAAGTCCAACTGTTTTATTAAAAACCGGAGCGCGCTCTGTGCTGTCAGGGTCTATAGAAAAATACCCCTTGCGCTGAAACTGATAATGGCTATAGGGTTCTAGGCTGAAAACATTTGGTTCTATGTAGGCTGTTGTTTTAACAAATGACTTGGGGTTAAGATAATTCATAAAGTCTTTTTCTTGTGCGTCTGGGGCGGGGTGAGAAAACAGGCGGTCATAATCTCTTACTTCAATTTTTCTAGCGTGTTGAGCAGAAACCCAGTGTAAAGTTCCTTTGATTTTCCTTAAGCTGGCCTCGGTGCCGCTTCCGCTCAAACTTTTGGTGTCATATTTGCAGTGAACGACCTGAACTACACCGTTGTCATCTTTTTCGACGCTTTCTGCTTTAATAATATATGCGTTCTTTAAGCGCACTTCTTTTCCTGTAGATAGGCGAAAATATTTAGCTGTTGCCTCTTCTTTAAAGTCTTCCCGCTCAATAAAAATGGTTTTTGAAAAAGGCGTTTTGCGTGTTCCTGAAGTTTTGTCTTCTGGGTTGTTATCTGAAGCTAACCACTCTGTTTTATCTTCTGGGTAGTTGTCTATTATNANTTTTATNGGGTCAAGAACCGCCATNANNCGGTTTGCNGTTGCATTCANGTNNTCTCGAACACAAAACTCTANCAAAGACACGTCTATGATGTTGTCGCGCTTAGCAACCCCAATTGTTTCTATAAACTTTTTAATGGCTTTTGGGGTATAGCCGCGGCGCCTGAAGCCTGAAATAGTNGGCATTCTAGGGTCATCCCAACCTGATACAACACCCTCCTCTACAAGCGTAAGAAGCTTGCGCTTGCTCATTATGGTGTAGCTGAGGTTTAGTCGTGCAAATTCTCTTTGTTTTGGTTGCAACGGTAGGCTTTTTCTTGAGCAATCATATACTGCCGCCTTAAACCAATCGTATAGCTCTCTGTGGGGCTTAAACTCTAGTGAGCATAAAGAATGTGATATTTGCTCTANATAGTCGCTTTCTCCGTGAGCCCAATCATACATAGGGTAAATACGCCATTCTTCTCCTGTTCGTTGATGTGGTGCGTGAATAATACGATACATAATGGGGTCTCGCATCAACATGTTGGGGTGCTCCATGTCTATTTTTGCGCGTAGTACGTGTGCGCCTGGTTTAAATTTACCGGCACGCATTTGCTTAAATAGTCGTCGGTTTTCTTCTTCTGTTCTACANCTAAAAGGGCTATTGGTTCCGGTTTGTGTGGGAGTTCCTTTTTGCTTTGCTATCAGCGTGCTTGATTGAGAATCTACGTAGGCTTTATCATCTTTTATCAATTGTAGGGCCCAATCAAAAAGTTGGTCAAAATAATCAGAGGAGTAGCACTCCTTGTCCCATTGATAGCCAAGCCAAGATATGTCCTTTTTTATGGCATCCACATATTCTTGATCTTCCTTTGTTGGGTTGGTGTCGTCAAATCTAAGGTTTACAGGGGCTCCATATTTTTTTCCAAGGCCAAAGCTGATGCCGATCGCTTTGGTGTGTCCAATGTGTAAATATCCATTGGGCTCAGGAGGAAAACGAAAACGTAAATCAGACCTTGAAAGTCCCTTGCTTAAGTCTTCTTCAATAATTTGCTCAATAAAATTAAGAGGTTTATTCGTCATAAAACTATAGTATCTCGACAGGCTAAAAATACAAAACTAATCTTTTATATAATTTGTAAATGCATATCTTTCTGAGAAATATTATTTTTGTAAAATTAATCTTTAACTTTTTTGTATGGGCTTTNTAACAGTTGAAAACATTCGGGTCTTTTCACACCACGGCTGTCTCCCCGAGGAAACAATCATAGGAAGCAATTATCGGGTTGATTTGAAGGTAGAAGCAGACTTAAAAAAATCCTCTTTTTCAGATAAANTGAAAGACACTGTTGATTATGTTATGCTTAATGCGGTCGTTGTTAGGGAAATGAAAAAACCTTCTAATTTGCTGGAAGCCGTTGCGGCGCGTATTATTTGTTCGGTTTTTGAAGCGTGCCCTTTGGTACAATGGGCTTCCGTGTCGGTTGCAAAAATAAACCCCCCCCTTGGTGGTGATGTCGAAAAAGTGGGGGTAGTGTTAGAAGAGAGGCGCTCTTAGGGTTTTGGGGTTATGACCTGTAGGGCCTTTTTTTGGATATTTATTAAAAGCGTCTCCTTTTTTGTTAAGACTGACTCTCCGTCAATTTGTAATGAAAAGTTTTCTTTGGATACACCAAACAGCTCTAAAGATTCAAACTTAGCGCGATGAATTTTTTTTGTTTTTAGTGCTATTTTTGCAACCATCGAATAAATAAAGATAAGCTTTTCTATAAAATTCATTTTGTCTGTATATAAAAGGTGAAGTTGACCGTCGTCTAGAGACGCTTGTGGTGTTAAAGAAAAATTATACCCTATTAAATTTGAGTTTGAAATAAAGAAAATGTCTGGTTTTAGTTCGATTTCTTTTTCGTTTATTTTTACCTTTATTGTGCGGGGGCTTTCTTTTTTAAAGAGANCCTTGGCGANAGCAAGAGTGTAGGCGGTAAGGCCTCTTTTTGGNTTTGTGTTATAGTAGTGTACCATTTTGGCGATAGTCCCTAGGCTTGCATTACAAAAAAAACTATACTGATTTATAAAACCGACATCAATTTTTTTTATGTGTCCTGATTTTATTGCTTTAAGAGCGTAAAAAACTTGGTTGGGTATATTAAGAGAGAGCGCCAGACCGTTGCCTGACCCAAAAGGTATAATACCTAATTTTGTTGGGGTACCTACCAACAGCGAGCCAACTTCGTTTATTGTTCCGTCCCCTCCACAAGCAACAATAATAGACGGGCCCTCTTTAAGAGATTCAGTGGTGTGGTTAACAATGTCGCTTGAGAATTTGCTTTTTTTTAAGACAATGTGATATTTTAAAGGACTAAATACGGTGTCGATCAGGTTTTTGTTAAGGCTGTTGTTCCCTTTTCCAGAAATTGTATTTATTATAAAGTGTATGCTTGTTTTGGTGTTCATTATAATTTAACACTTATCCCTTTTCTTAGATTAATTTATAAATCTATTGTCTGTGGTTTATTTTTAATTAAATTTGCTTTCCTTTTTGGCGTCTTGGCCGAGTGGCTAGGCAGAGGTCTGCAAAACCTTTTACAGCGGTTCGAATCCGCTAGACGCCTCTAAAACCACAACAGTGTTGTGGTTTTTTTATTGTTTTTGAAGAAGTTTCGTTATCACTTTTTTTAAAACGTCTGTCAGAGAAAATAGTGCCGATCATAAAGGCTAAGAAAAAAACAAAGGAATAGCGGCTTTAATTTCTTCTAACAAACCATATTAGTCTTTAAAAATTATTCTTCCTCCAAATATTTTTGTTTGTTTTAATTGTTTTGGGGTGTCGTAGATAAAAACATCGCCCCCCGCGAATATATTAATATCTAAAACATTTAATGTTCTTACGGCTGCTGTACCTCCTGTTTTTATCTTCAAATCGGTGTTTTCTACTGTGTTGTTAGCTCCATTATAAACACCTCCTGTTCTAATGGTTATCTCTTGATTTTCACTTGTGCCGTTTGTTGTTATGGCGCTTCCTGTAACGCTTTTTACAATCAAGCGTTTTGTTTCTGTATTAACTGATATTTTTGAGCCCTTTTGAGCCCTCAAAGTTATTTCATATTGTTTAATAATGTTATTTGAAAAAATAAATGCCCCTTCATTTGCATCAATTATATCTATTCCTGTATAGTAAATTTTTACTTGTGTATCAGCTCCGTTGAATTTGTGTTTTAATTTCATTCTTATTTTTAAGGTGCCGTTTTTTTGTTTGATACTAATGTTTTCACTGTTGGCGCCAGAAACAACAATTTTGTTTTCTGATGCCTTGATAAGTTCAGTGTTAATCAGGTCATAAACCTTTAATTCCGTAAACTCACCAAGTGTTTTTGTTGTTGCTGTTTGCGAAAAAAGTTGTGTACAAACTATAAATAATACTATCTGTAAATGTTTCATTGCTTTAAATTAATTTAAAATAAAATCTAGATACCTTTTTTCTAGGTCTGCTTTTTTTACTTGTACCTTTACTATGTCTCCTAGTTGGTATTTTTTCTTTGTTTTTTCTCCTACCAATGCATAGTTTTCTGAATCAAATATAAAATAATCTCCTTTAATGTCTTTTACCCTCACCATGCCTTCACATTTATTTTCTATAATTTCAACGTAAATACCCCACTCTGTTACTCCTGAAATAACGCCCTTAAAAGCGGTTTTCTTTTGGTTTTGCATGTATTTAATTTGCATGTATTTAATAGAGTCGCGCTCTGCTTTGGTTGCAATATTTTCCATGTTTGAGCTGTGTTTACATTTTTCCTCATACAAATTGGCGTTGGCAGAGGGAGCGCCACCTAGGTAGGACTGTAACAAACGGTGTACCATAATATCTGGATAGCGTCGAATTGGTGATGTAAAATGACTATAATTTTGAAAAGAAAGACCATAATGCCCTATGTTGTTTGTTGAGTATTCTGCTTTACTCATGGTTCGAATCGCTAGCGTGTCCATTAAATTTTGTTCTTTTTTTCCTACAACTGATTTTAAAAGATTGTTTAATGACGTGTTTATTTGTTTTGTGTCTTTTAAATTTAATGTATAACCAAACTGGGAAGCAATACGTTGAAGGCCTTCTAGTTTTTGAAGATCTGGCGCATCGTGTATTCTATAAATAAATGTCTTTTTAGGTGATTTACTAAATATAAATTCTGCTACTTTTTTATTTGCCAACAACATAAACTCTTCAATAAGTTTATTAGCCGTTTTAGAAGATTTAAAATTAACACCTATAGGGGTTTTATTTTTATCTAAGTTGAATTTAACTTCTACTTTATCAAAAGATATAGCGCCATCAAGCATTCTTTTATCTCTCAATTTTTTAGCAAGTTGGTTTAGTTTTAATATTGCTTCTTTTATTTTTTTTGTTGTTTTATACGTTTCGTTGGTTAGAGAGATATGGCTCGGTATTTCATTGCTTTGTGTTTCAATAATATACTGAGCTTCCTCGTAAGTAAAGCGCGCATCACTGTATATAACTGTTTTGCCAAACCATTGATTGGTTATTTTAGCATTATTGTTTAGTTCAAAAATAGCTGAAAAAGTGTATTTTTCTTCCTGAGGTCTTAAAGAACAAGCGTTGTTTGAAAGAACTTCAGGGAGCATTGGAACAACACGGTCTACTAAATAAATGGAAGTGGCCCTTTCATAAGCCTCATTATCTAATATTGTACCTTCTTTTAAATAATGAGATACATCTGCAATATGGATTCCTATTTCGTAATTACCATTATCTAATACTTTAAAAGATAGCGCATCATCAAAATCTTTTGCATCTTTTGGATCTATTGTAAAAGTTAAATCTTTTCTTAAATCACGTCGTTTTTTTATTTCTGTATCGGTGATATTAGTGTTAATTTTATTTGCAAAATCTTCTAGTTCTGTTGTAAACTTGTAAGGTAATCCATAATCTGCTAAAATTGCATGTATTTCTGTTTGATGATCACCTGGTAGACCTAGTATTTCTATTACTTTCCCGTTAGGACAATCTGCTTTATCTGGCCAATCTTCTATTCTCACTAAAACTTTTTGTCCATCTTCCGCTTTTTTAGTTTTCTTTAAAGGGATGTAAATATCAACAGGCATTTTTCTATTATCTGGAATAACAAAAGCAAAATTTTTATTTATTTGAATAATACCAACATAATCTTGCTTTGATCGTTTAATAATCTGTATTACCTCTCCTTCTAAGCGGCTGTTGTTACGTCTTTTATGTACATAAAATTGTACTTCATCTCCATTAAGAGCTTTAAGTTTTTTATGTGATGGAATAAATATATCTTCTTTAAAATCATNTGATTTTATATATCCAGATCCTTTCGATGTGATATAAAAAACACCTTGATAGTAATTTTTATTATTAATTATTTTATATTTTCCCGGTGTCGTTTCTTTTATTTTTTTATTGTGAGTTAAAGCACTTAATGTTTTTATTATCAGTGCTCTTTCGCTTGGATTATGAATTCCAAGTTGCATACAAATTTGTTTATAGTTTAGAGGCTTTTTTTGGGACGATTTAAAAACAGATAAAATAGTTGAAGTATATTTATCTGTAGAATAAAAATTCTTTTTTTTTCTAGGCATTATGGACAAATCTAACACAACAAAACTACCACTTTAATTTCATCAAACTAAAAACGGANAGGAGTTTATTCACATTTTATATATTATCACCTAATTNATTTTATTTTATTTAAAAAAAATGTTGATTATTATAGTTTGTTAATATCTTTAAAATTTCTTTTAATTTTTATAAATATAACCTGTATTTAGTAATAAATTATATATAAAATTTGTTTATAAATGGTTATTATCTAGCTTTAATTTAGAGGATTAAAAATTATAATTTTTTTTGCACTACAATAATTTATTTATAAGTAATATTAAAAAATTAGTTATATNTGAAAGTTATTAATAGTAATAATAATTTATCAACACTTTATATATACCTTAATTAACAACCCCTTTTTTTGTAAGTTTACATAAATCTCAGAAAAAATAACAAATGAAAATAGCGATTGGTAATGACCATGCAGGAACAGTTTATAAATATAAGATAATAGAGGTTTTAGAANATAAACAAATAGAGTTTAAAAATTATGGAACGAACACACAAGATAGTGTTGATTACCCTGATTTTGTTCACCCAGTAGCCAATGC
Organism: Formosa sp.; assembly: GCA_002684355.1. GTDB lineage: Bacteria > Bacteroidota > Bacteroidia > Flavobacteriales > Flavobacteriaceae > UBA3537. The sequence continues at coordinate 38,025 of NYVA01000003.1, read as the reverse complement.
TGTATCTAATAAGGAATCAGATTTNGGTATACTGCTTTGNGGTAGTGCAAATGGCGTAGCTATCACAGCTAATAAATACAAAAAAATACGTGCAGGTATTTGTTGGAATACAGANATTGTTAAATTAATACGCCAGCATAANAATGCTAATGTTTTATGTATTCCTTCCAGATTTGTTTCTTTAGAAGACGCACTTTTAATGGTAGATATTTTTTTACAAACAGAATTTGANGGCGGCCGACACCAAAACAGAATTAATAAAATAAATCTTTCCAAATCATAACGCAAATAGCATGGTTGAATATCTTATAAAAAGTTTTAATCAACTGTCTACTAATGAATTGTATGGTATTCTACATCTTCGATCCGAGGTTTTTATTNTTGAACAAAATTGTATTTATCAAGACATTGATTATAAAGATCAAAAAGCNCTTCATGTTTTACTAAAAAAAAACANTAAACTAATTGGTTATACTAGGATTTTTAAAAATGGAGATTATTTTAAAAATGCCAGTATTGGACGTGTTTTAGTATGTAAAAACAATAGGAATCATAATTATGGAACGCAATTAATGGAAGTTTCTATCAAAGCAATAAAAACAAAATTTAAGGAATCTAAAATATCAATATCAGCACAAACATATCTAAAACAGTTTTACAACAACTTAGGTTTTAAAGTCTCAGGAGAAGAATATTTAGAGGACGGGATTCCTCATATTGCAATGATAAAAACTAATCTTTAATGTAGGTTATTTCTATTTCAACCCTACGGTCAAACTTTATATCCCCACCTAGTGGAAATTTATGTTTTAANCCAATGAATTTCATTCGTTTTTTTGAAATACCGTTTCGCGCTAAATAGTTATATATATACCGTGCCCTTGTTAGTGATAAATTTCGTCTCCCAGTCCCCCTGTCTATAGCATCCCTTCCGTCAGTAGTACAGCAAACGTGCCCTTCAATTGTAAAATATAAATTTTCTTTTTCCTTTAATTTTTTTACTACATTTTTAAGCACAGGTATGGATTCTTTTAAAATATAACTATACCCCGTTTGAAACAAAATATCTTTCAGNACAACTTTATCNCCTACCATTAACTCACTCTCNAAAGTCAAAGGCAAAACTCTTCCTTTATCATCTATCTTTTTATTGTNTACAGTTCCTTTGTTTTTTTTAACAACAACCCTTTTTTTATTACCCTTATACTCAATCTCTATTTCAACTTTACGATTTAAACCACGAATAATGTTTACATTTTCTGATGTAATTATTTTTAATAGAATTTCTCCCTTACCGTCCACATTGGTTATGAGGTTCTGCTTAATTCCTGATCCAGAAAAAACATCTTTTATGGCGTTTGCCCTGTTTTGTGATAGACCTAAATTATACTGGTCAGTGCCTCTATCATCACAAAAACCGTATATAGAAACTCGCTTTATTTCTTTTCTTTCTAATTCTTGAATAAACAACAATAGTCGATTTTGTTCTGTTTCCAATACATTATATTTATCTGTTTCAAAATACACCACATGTTTGCGGTTTGTTTGGGCTAAACAAACATTAAATGAGACCAACAGCAAAAAAAGAACACGGAACATGTTTCAAGATATTTAAATTATTTCAATAATGCAGCGTAGCGCCCCAAATCACCTAGAAGAATTTTTGCCGTATTTATAGCCTTATTGTTTAACAATGCATATTCGTAAACCCCTTCATTATAAAAAGACATCTTTATAATTTCCTCAGACAAAAGGGTTAATATTTCGCTTTTTAACAACACAAACTCTGCTTCCTTTTCTTTATTTAAAGCATCATTAAAAACAGCAACAGACTCAATAATAGAACTTAAATTTTCTTCTTCCGCCGCTACATAAGCTTTCAACAATAGGTTTTCTGTGGTTGTTTCTAAGCTAAAACCCTTAGACAAACAATCTTTTTTAAATTGGTTAAAAACAGACTCTTTTAAACTAAAATCTTTAAGATTTTTAACAGGATTTCTTTCATTGTATGCAAGGGCAAAGTTAAATACAAAATTATTTTTTTTGAGAATTTTTATCAAATCAAATTTAGAAGAAACACCTAAATTAATATCAGGCATTATTCCACCACCCCCAAAAACATCTCGCCCATTCTTTGTCTTAAAAACGTCTGCGTTATCCTCAACGCTTTTAACAGCACCTGATTTTGTTTTTCTACTGTAATCCAAGGCTTGGATGCAACGACCGGAGGGTGTAAAATACCTAGATATTGTTATTTTTATTTGCGCCCCATAAGGGAGGGGTTTTGGCTGTTGGACAAGACCTTTGCCAAAACTTTGATTTCCTATAACAACAGCGCGATCCAGATCTTGTAAAGCCCCAGCAACAATTTCACTAGCCGAAGCACTGCGCTCATTTACAAGCACAATAAGAGGAATATCTAAACTTAAAGGCTGCTGTTTTGTCACAAAACGAGTATTGTATTTCTTGATATTCGATTGTGTGCTAACGACCAGTTGATTTTTAGGCACAAAAAGATTAACAATATTAACAGCCTCCTGAAGCAACCCCCCCGGATTATTTCTCAAATCAAGAATTAAACCTTTAGCCTCATCAATCAGCAAGAACTTTAACGCGGATTCAACTTCCCTGGCCGCTCCTCTTGAAAACCGGGTTAGAGCAATATATCCAATATCATTTTCAAGCAGCCTAAACAAGGGCACGGCTTTTTCTTTTCTTCCGTCTCTACTAAGGGAAATTGTTTTACTAACATTGTTTCTTACATATGTAATATCTACAACAGAGTTTTTTTTACCACCAAGCAACACATCAACACCGTTGCTAGAGTTATCAACACTTATGCCGTTAATTTTACGAATTATATCTCCAGGCCTTATTCCCCCTTTATCGGCAGAACAACCCTTATACAGCTCAGTAACAGTTAGTGCCTCATTAATAAATTGAAGGTTTGCGCCAATACCAACAAAATCCCCGGAACGGCGCATTTTTGCATCTTCAACATCCTGTTCGCTGCTGTAAACGGTGTAGGGGTCTAGTTCGGACAACATTTTTTTTACCCCTGTTTCCATAAGTTCAGCAGGGTTTGTTTCGTCCACATAGTTCATGTTAATTTCTTTGAAAAGCGAGTTGTATATTTCTATTTGTTTAGCAATTTCAAAAAAATCGGTTTTAAACGAGCCAAGAGTCAACACAATAAGTAAAGACAAGAATATAAATGCAAAACGTTTTTTTATTTTATTTTTCAAAACAGCTCTTTTTTTATTTGTTTCACTAATCTTTTGAAGGCTCCCTCAAGCTCATCAGGAACGGGTTTTTTCTTGTCTAAATATAAAACCATAAAATGACAATTACCCTCTAGGCCGTCAAACGCAGAAAACAAATGTTTTCTCACACCCTCTCGCAGCAGTCTTTTTATTTTATTCCTTTCCACGGCCAAAGAAAATGACCGCTTTCCAACACTAATTCCGTAAGCCATGTCATTGTTTTTTTTATAAAAAAGACACAAAGGGTGTATAAAGATTTTTTCACCAGTTTCAAATAGTGTTGTTATATTTTGCCCTCCTTTTAACTTATTCAAGACTGTCTTTTACGTAGCTGTTGTTGCCCAAATTAACATCAGCTATTTTATTATCGGGGTCCAGGGTTATTGACTTAATTTCCCCATTTTTCACAAAATCAAAGCTATAATTAAGGTGCGCCCAGGCCCAATCTTTTAATAGGATTGTTTTTTCCGCGAGGGGTTTTTCTGCCCGCATCATTTGAAGTGGAATGTAAAATTTTTCTTCCGCACCCCCCTTATAAAGAACCCCTACTTCAACAGGAATTGGCATTAAACCAATCCTGTTCAAATCCACTTTTACCACATCCCCCGATACAGTAACGGAATCGATAGCATAATCAATCGTATTGGTCGTCTTGGTCCAATCTGTTAGATACCAGTCTAATTCAGCCCCAGAAGATTTTTCAGCACAACGGATAAAATCATTCGGAGTCGGGTGCTTGAAAGACCAGATTGAAAAATAGTCTTTCATGGCCTTATCAAAAGCAACAGTGCCAATAATATGCTTTAATTGCCTTAAAAAAATAGAACCCTTTGTATAAGCCGAAACTCCATAACTAGCATTAAACCTATACCGATCTGCGTGGGTTGTTTGTGATTGCTCCACCCCACTAAGTGCGAGTTTTCTATAACGATCGTAGGATGTTTTAAACACCCCCTCTTCATCTACCCCCATAATTGAAGCCTCTGCCTGTGTACAATAATATTCTGTAAAGCCCTCGTCCATCCACTCGTGTTTGCTCTCATTTGTTGCCAAAACAAACTGAAACCAACTGTGGGCCAGCTCGTGAGCTGTTACCCCAACCAAGCTTTCAAAGGACCTGTTTGCCGTAATGAGCGTACACATCCCGTATTCCATACCACCATCACCACCCTGAATAACGGAGTACTGCTCGTATGGATATGGGCCAATATTTTCATTAAAAAAACGCATTAATTTAGCTGTTATAGGCTGTAGTTTCTTCCAATTCTTCAATTGTTCATCGGCCAAATTCTTTTTGTAATAGAAGTGCAGTTTTGGCCCCCCCTCCATTTGTAAGCTGTCATGTATGTAATCTGGGTCAGCGGCCCAAGTAAAATCATGAACATTTGGGGCGATGAAATGCCAAGTGTTTTTGCCAGGACTTTTATTTGAAGACATTTCGACTGCCTCAGGGTTTTGTAAATAACCTGTTCCCCCAACCACAAAATTTTTGTCGATGGTCAATTTAACATCAAAATCCCCCCAAACCCCGTGGAACTCTCGGGCGATATAAGGGTCTGCATGCCAGCCCTCAAAATCGTATTCTGCAAGTTTAGGATACCACTGCGCCATAGACAGCGCAACCCCCTCCTTGTTTTGTTTTCCGGCCCTTCTTATTATTAAGGGGGCTTGACCGGAAAAAAACATATCAAAAACAGTGCTTTCTCCGGGCATTATTGGTTTATTAAGGCCCACCTCTAATACAGTTCCCGCCACATGACCGCTTATTTCAACACCATCTTGTTTTATTGTATAAACCCTTAAATAGCCTTGATCTTTTTTTTCTAATTTTTCGATGCGCCCCATGACCCTTGAGTCAGGGTCTGCGATGGTCCTAGAGCGAACATCCATTTCACTACCCGGCTGAAAAGCATTAAAATAAAGATGAAAGAATGCGCGCACAAGCTTGTCTGGCGAATTATTAGTATAAACAACTCTTTGCCTGCCTTCATATTGAGATGTTTCGACGTTCATGTCGACCTCAATATTATAGTTTATGTGTTGTTGCCAATAACCAGAAGGCTCGCTTCGTTGTGCGCCAACCTCGACCCAACAAAAAACGACTGCGATATTGAATAATAAAAGACACCGGCTTTTCATGCAGCTACCTGGATATTTTAGATGCCATAATTAAGGCGTTATAAGCATTAACAAGCCGCCCAGACTTAGATAATTCTGAAAAAGGAACAACAGCATCATCGCCTATGCTCACCTTTTTAACGACAGGCAAACCAGAATTCATTAATATTTGTTTAAGTTCGGCTGCGCTAAGTTTTGGGTATTGTGAAAGCACAAGCGCGGCAATGCCCGCCACCAAAGGAGAGGCCATAGAGGTTCCTTGTAAAAAGCGATACTTTCCATCAGGCACCGTTGCGTAAATTCTTGACCCTGGCGCAAACACATCAACACTGCTTTTTCCGTAATTAGAAAAACCAGAAATAATTCCTGAACCGTAATCATAAGTGGTAGCGCCTACCTTTAAAAAGGTATCACTAACCTCCCCACCAACACCAATTTGGTCGTTAGGGTAGTATTGCCCTTCATCTGTGTTTTTTGAGTCATTTCCGGCGGCAGCTACAATTAAAACATCCTTTTTTGCAGCATAAGCAATAGCGTCTCTTACCCAATCACTATGAGGTGAAAAGCTTTTACCAAAACTCATGTTGATAATTTTAGCGCCGTTATCAACCGCGTAATAAACACCTAGCGCAACATCTTTATCATATTCATCTCCGTTTGGAGTATTTCTAATCGCCATGATTTTCACATTGTTGGCCGCCCCGTTCGAGCCCAAATCATTGTTACGAACCGCGGCAATAATTCCGGAGACATGCGTGCCGTGGATACTCCCATTTTTTGGCATTACATTGTTGTCTCCATAGTCGCGATCGTCAATGTTGTCTGGGTCGTCTCCCACAACACTACGCCCATCAAAATCGATATTTAGATAGTAATCCAAGCGCTCATTTAAACTTTTTAAGTAACCATCAAGCTCTTCAACAAGCTCAGAAATTGAATCATATCCAAAACCATAAGCCTGTTTAATAACCTCCAAACTCTCTGTTAGACCCGCGTCCTCTGTTTTTATAGCAAGAATCTCATCTTTTGTAAAACTGTCTTTTTCTAAATATTCTAAAAGTGCGGNGTTAGAGGCTTTCAGTCGTGTAACCATTGCGGAGTATCTTTCTCTTGTTCTGCTGTATTTCGAAACCTCNTTTTCGTGTAGTTTTTTTGCCTCCTCAAAGCGCGGGTTAGACGTGTCATTAGAAGCCAACAGCCTTACATACTCAAGCTGTTCATTGCAAGACTCTCCAAGAAAGTTCCAGCCGTTTATATCGTCTACGTATCCGTTTTTATCATCGTCGATTCCATTGTTGGGAATTTCATCTTTATTAACCCAAACATTAGCATTGAGGTCTTCGTGAGAAATATCAATACCAGAGTCGATAACGGCGACAATCACTGTCTTGCTTTTAGGCTTCACCAACTTTTCATAAGCAAGCTCAAGACTTACTCCAGGTATAGTGTCTTTTATAAGGTCTAAATGGCTCCAGGATTTTTCTTCTTTTTCTGACAGGTCAGAAATTTTCACAGGTGTTTGGTCTATGTTTNCAATGGGCGTAGAAAGAATAGGCGCTGTTGAACCACAGCCGTTAAAGAGCAGGCAGCCGAAGGCTATAAAGACTTTCAGAAGATTAGATTTTTTAAGCATTATCATAGTATTAGAGAATTGATTTAATTAAATAAGTTTCATTCAGACGCACCCCTTTTTCTGTATCTTTTACAGTAATGAGTTCATGTTGCGAATCATGTTCCAAAAATAAGTAATAATTATGTTTTGCAGCAAGATTTAACAAGGCTTCTTTTTCTTTAAGCGTTACTAACGGCCTTACATCATAACCCATTATAAAAGGAATGGGCAGATGCCCTANCGTCGGTAAGAGATCCGCCATAAAGCAGATTGTTTTTTCTTTGTAGTGGATTATTGGTATCATTTGTTTTTCTGTATGGCCATCTGCAAACAAAATATCAAAACCTAGCGGGCTGTTTTTTAGAATATTTTCCTCAGGCGTTTTAATGTAGTTTAAATGCCCAGATGCTTCAATAGGCTCTATGTTTTCTTTCAGAAAAGACGCTTTCTCACGGCTATTTGGGTTTTTTGCCCAACACCAGTGTTGCTCGTTGGTCCAGTATTTGGCGTTTTTAAAAGCNAGCTGAAGCCTTTCGTTTTTTAAGTTTCGCTCCACACCACCACCACAATGGTCAAAATGCAGGTGTGTTAAAAAAACGTCCGTAATGTCGTCTTTGTGGAACCCGTGTTTTGCTAAAGCGGGCTCAACCCCCTGCTCTCCCCAACGATAATAGTAATTAAAAAACTTGCTTGATTGTTTGTTTCCCATCCCAGCGTCTATAAGGATTAGGCGCCCACCGTCTTCGATTAATAGGCAGCGTGCCGCCACATCAATCATGTTGTTTTGATCAGCAGGATTGCTTTTGTTCCAAATGGACCTTGGCACNACACCAAACATAGCCCCGCCATCAAGCTTAAAGTTGCCAACATTTAAAGGATATAAAGTCATAGTTAAAGGGATGAATCTTTTTTTGTCCACACACGGAAAGCAAAAGCACGCTCTAAACGTCGGNAGAATCTAAATTTTATTGTATTTAAAGATAGCACTTTATCTTAAAAAACAAAANGCACACAAAGGCTAGTCGTTTAATTTAAGAACAGCCATAAANGCNTCTTGCGGGATTTCAACACTCCCCACTTGACGCATTCGCTTTTTTCCTTTCTTTTGGTTTTCTAGGAGCTTTCTTTTACGAGAGATGTCTCCTCCATAACATTTAGCCGTAACGTCTTTCCGCACAGCCTTAACGGTTTCTCTAGAAATGATTTTAGCACCAATTGCCGCCTGGATTGGAATGTCAAATTGCTGTCGAGGAATTAATTCTTTTAATTTTGAACACATCTTGCGACCAATTTTTTGTGCGTTGTCAAGGTGAATTAGCGCGGACAAAGCATCTACTGCTTGGCCGTTGAGCAACACATCAACACGAACAAGCTTTGAGACTCTTAACCCAATTGGGGAATAATCAAAAGAAGCGTACCCTTTCGAAACAGTTTTTAATCGGTCGTAAAAATCAAAAACGATTTCCGCTAAAGGCATATCAAAAGTTAATTCTACTCGNTCTGTGGTTAGATATGTTTGGTTGGTAATTTGACCGCGTTTTTCAATACACAACGACATTACATTACCAACATAGTCAGATTTTGTAATAATAGAGGCCTTGATAAAAGGCTCTTCAATCCGGTCTATTGTTGAGGGCTCCGGAAGGTCCGATGGGTTGTTCAGTAATATAGGGTCCTCAGGTTTTTTTCGGGTGTAGGCCTGGTAAGACACATTAGGCACCGTTGTGATTACTGTCATATTGAACTCGCGCTCAAGCCGCTCTTGTATAATTTCCAAGTGCAGCATTCCTAAAAAACCGCANCGAAANCCAAAACCAAGAGCCGCTGAACTTTCCGCTTGAAAAACCAACGAAGCNTCATTNAGCTGCAGCTTTTCCATTGAAGACCTCAATTCTTCGTATTCTTCAGTATCTACAGGGTATATTCCTGCAAAAACCATGGGTTTTACATCCTCAAACCCCTCAACCGCACNAGTTGTAGGCTGCTCGGCATCAGTGATTGTGTCTCCAACCTTCACGTCGCGCGCATCCTTAATACCGGTAATTAAATATCCAACATCGCCGGTTTTAATTTCTTTTTTTGGTGTTTGTGTTAGGTTGAGGGTCCCCACCTCATCTGCACCGTAGGTTTTTCCTGTGGCGAGAAATTTAACCTTCTGGTTTTTTCGAATACTGCCGCTAACAACCTTGAAGTAGGTTTCTACGCCACGAAAAGAATTATAAACCGAGTCAAAAACCAGCGCCTGTAGTGGCGCGTTTTCATCACCCTCTGGGGGCGGAACAAGCTTGATAATCGCCTCTAAAATCGCCTCAACACCAATACCTGTTTTTGCGCTAGCAGGGATAACTTCAGATGGATCACACCCCAACAAATCTACGATATCATCTGTGACTTCTTCTGGGTTTGCACTTGGAAGATCTACTTTATTAAGCACAGGTATGATTTCTAGATCGTTCTCAAGCGCCAAATATAAATTAGAAATGGTCTGCGCCTGAATGCTTTGCGCGGCATCAACCACCAATAAAGCNCCCTCGCAAGCCGCNATCGACCTTGAAACCTCATAGCTGAAATCGACATGACCAGGCGTGTCAATCAGATTTAAAACAAACGAGACTCCATTTAGCTCATACTCCATTTGAATGGCATGAGATTTGATGGTAATACCTCGCTCTCTTTCGAGATCCATATTGTCCAGAAGCTGATTTTGCTTTTCCCGATCTGTAACAGACCCAGTAAAATCTAACAAGCGATCCGCTAGTGTGCTTTTGCCGTGATCAATATGAGCAATGATGCAAAAATTACGAATGTGTTTCATTAGGTATCTGATAAAGTTTAANGGCAAACAAAAGTAACTAAATTTGCGTCATAAATGGAGAGGGCTAGGCTTTATCTATTAGCGCTTTGATTCTGAAAATTGCCTCNGCTTTTCCAATACAGTGTATAATATCAAAAACATCAGCNCCCTCTAAGGCCCCAACAAGGGCCAGCCTTAATGGCATCATGACTTTTCCAAACCCAANCCCCTGCCCTTCAATCCACTGACTNAATTCCGACTTCAAGTCCTCTGAGGACTTGTCATTAAAACGATCAAGCGCCGCAGACAGCGCCGACATTAAACCCTCGCTCTCCGCCTTCCATGCTTTTTTGAGGCCTTTCTCGTTGTATGTTTTTGGCGCCTCAAAGAAGTAATTGCAAAGCCCCCACAAATCAGAAATGAGGTTGGCGCGCTCTTTTACAAGCCCAACAACTAGCGCGATATAATTAGGGTCCACAGACTTGAGGATTTCATTTTCGGCGATCATTCTCTCGGCCAACACAGTGTTTGTTTTGTTTTGAAGGTAGTGGTGGTTAAACCACAGNATTTTTTCAGGATCGAAACGCGCACCTGCTTTGTTAACTTGCTTTAGATCAAAATTTTCAACCAACTCATTAAGCTTAAAAAATTCTTTTTCTGTTCCAGGATTCCAGCCTAAAAAAGCTAAAAAATTAATTACGGCATCAGGAAAATACCCAGATTCTCTATAACCTGCAGTGTAGGACTCGCCGCTATTCCACGCAATCGGAAACACCGGAAACCCTAGTTTATCTCCATCTCGTTTGCTGAGCTTACCTTTTCCGCTAGGCTTTAGTATCAAAGGCAAATGCGCAAATTTCGGAGCCTTCCACCCAAAAGCAGTATAGAGCAACTGGTGTAAAGCAAGGGACGGCAACCATTCTTCACCTCTTATTACGTGAGAAATTTTCATCAAATGGTCGTCTATGACGTTCGCTAAGTGGTAGGTTGGCATGCCGTCAGATTTGAACAAAATTTTGTCGTCCAATGTATTGCTGTCAATCTTAATTTTCCCTCTGACCACATCAGACAAGTGTATCACAGTGTCTTTTGGGGTTAGAAAACGAACTACATATGGCAGGCCGCTATCAATCCTCTTTTGAATCTCGTCTTTTGATAAAACCAAGGAGTTGACAAGCCGACCGCGAGACCTATTGTGCCAATTATAAATAAAAGTTTTTCCCTTAGCCTCGTGGTTTTTACGCTCACGGTCTAAATCTTCATGCGTGTCAAAAGCATAATAGGCGAGGCCTTTGTCCAACAATATTTTTAGGTGTTTTTCATAAATAGCTCGACGCTTGCTTTGTTTATAAGGCCCGTAACCGCCGTCTTTTCCCGGCCCTTCATCAAATGGAATACCACACCAGTTCAACGCATCAGTAATGTAGCCTTCAGCACCATCAACACGCCTGTTNTGGTCAGTGTCTTCAATCCGCAAAACAAAGACCCCATTGTGTTTTTTTGCAAAGAGATAATTGAATAAAGCCGTGCGCACTCCACCTACGTGGAGCGGGCCAGTAGGGCTAGGAGCAAACCGAACGCGTATTGCTGTTTTCATTGTTTTTATTGTTGCCACAAAGATAGACCGCTTAAAGCGAACCCCCAAACGAAATATTAGTCTCTATTGTTCTTTTTTTAGATGATTAATATTATTGTAGATTTACGTCTAATTTTATGCCATTGGATCCTTTTAATGAAATTCAAGTCAAACTCGACAAATTCATAAGACGCTATTATTTAAGCGCTCTTATAAGGGGTGTTATGTTGTTTTTTGGACTTGGAATGTTGTATGCGCTTTTCTGGGTTTTCATTGAATATTTTTTTTGGCTTCCATCAACAGGGAGGGGTCTTGTTTTTTGGTGTCTTTTAGTTTTTGAAACTTTTTTATTTTACACACTTATTTTTGTCCCCGCCACCAAATATTTTAAGATTAAAAACGGCATTGACAACCAAGAAGCGGCGGCATTAATTGGCGCAGCTTTTCCTGANATTAAAGACAAGCTGCTCAANACAATTCAGATCAAAAAGCAAGGAGACTCAGAGCTTNTTTTGGCAAGCATTCAGCAAAAAANACTTCAATTCAATCCGTTTTCATTTGAGCGCGCCGTTAAACTTAAGGACAATTTAAAGTATTTGAAATACGCCATCGCCCCACTTTTAATCTTAGCGCCATTTTATTTGTTTGGCAAAGAAGACAGTATTGAGAAAAGTTTTAAGCGCATGGTGGACTATAAGACCACTTATGCCGCGCCACCCCCTTTCTTTTTTCATATTTCAAACAACACACTTCAAACGATTGAGGGTGTTGCTTTTGAACTTGTGGTTGACATTAAAGGAGAAGTTATTCCAGAAGCGGTCCAGATTCAGTTTGACAATCAAACCTTCTTTTTAGAAACCCTCAACAGCCGCCGTTTTCTATTTGAATTCTCCCAACCTAAAAAAGACATTCATTTTCAACTCTTTTCAGGCGACAATAAATCTAACCTCCACACTTTAAAAGTTATCAAAGCCCCTAAAATAATTGGCTCCAAGCTTGCGATCAAATTCCCCCAATACATTAAAAAAAAGAATACAACGGTTTTAAATTTTGGAAACATAACTGTACCAGAAGGCACCGCCTTGAGCTGGCTACTTTCGGCTGCNGCCACAGACACCATTTCCTTTATTGAAGGCTCTAAAACCGACTATTTTAAAAAAGAGGGGGACCAGTTTCTGCTGTCCCGCTCCGTTTTCGCTGACCTGGATTACCTCATAACAACCAACAATNCGCGTTTAAAAAATCATGAAATCTTGGATTTCACAGTGCGCGTAATTAAAGACATGCCACCAGAAATTAGAATTCAAGCTCAAGCCACAAATACCCTGAATGAAGGGATNTTTTTTTATGGTCAAATGAGTGATGATTACGGGATTACATCTTTAAGCTTAAACTATTTTCCAAGCGGCAGAAAGGACTTAAGAAAAACNATAGAGATTTCCGATTTCAACAAAGACAACCTCGACTTTTATTACGCTTTCCCGAAGAATATTGATCTCATTCCAGACACGGCTTATGATTTGTATTTCGAGGTCTTTGACAACTACCCTTTTCCTAAACCAAACANCACAAGGTCTAGAGTATTTTCTTTTAGCCACAAAAGCCAACAAACTCTAAAATCAGAACAATTAAGTAAACAAAGGAACGCTCTTGACGGGCTAGAAAAGGCGTTTTCAAAGATTGACCAACAAGAAACCTCTTTCGAGGCTTTAAAGCAAAATCAGCAACAAAAGGATGCGCTTACCTTCAACGACAGAGAAAAAATAAAAGCGTTTTTAGAGCGTCAAAAGCAGCAGGATGAGATTATAAAAAACTACAACAAAAAAATGGACCAGGCCTTGGAGCAAATTGATAAAGACACNCCGAGCCCTTTNAGAGAGGCGCTAAANGACCGACTTGCGCGNCAAAACAAACAACTGNAANAAGANGAAAAACTNTTAAACGAACTAAAAGCGCTTGCNAAGGANNTGGAAAAAGAAGATTTGATGGAGCGCTTAGAGGACATNGCCAAACAAAACAAAAGCAAACAAAGGAGCCTTGAGCAAATGCTTGAATTAACCAAGCGCTATTACGTTNAACAAAAGGCTAAACAGATTCAAAAAGAGTTAGAGGCCTTGGGCGAAAAACAGCGGAGCTTATCAGACAAGNAAGCGACCGAAAACACTTCAGAAAACCAGGACNATATCAATAAGTCGTTTAATAAGCTGGCCGAACANCTCGAACAGCTGCGCGAAAAGAACAAAGAGCTGTCAAAGCCAACCGCCTTACCCGACACATCAATAGAAGAGCGTTCAATTCAAAACGACCAGGCGGACGCAAAGAAACAGCTGCAACAAAATGAACAGCAAGAAGGCTCAAATAAGGAACAAAAACTAACCAAAAAAGCCCAGAAAGCTCAAAAGAAAGCAGCCCTCAAAATGCTTCAGCTGGCAAGTCAAATGGCGCAAAAAATGTCCGGGGGCGGCCAAAAACAAATGCAAGAGGATGTTGATATGCTTCGCCAAATTCTAGANAATCTTTTGCTTTTTTCTTTTGAACAAGAAGTGTTAATGCAGCGCTTTAAATCCAGCCAAGGGCAACAGCTTGAGTACGCCGCCAATATGGTTGACCAAAAAAACATACGAACCCATTTTGAACACGTAGATGACAGCCTATTTGTAATATCCTTACGCCAACCAAGCATTGCCGAAAAAGTCAATAAAGAGATATCTAACGTCTATTACAACATCGATAAGTCTCTTGAGCTCTTTTCNGAAAATCGAGTCTTTCAAGCCGCAGGCGCCCAACAATACGCTGTAACAGCCACCAACAACCTGGCAGATATGCTTAGCAATGTGCTAAACTCTATGGAAATGCAAATGGAAATGTCCCCAGGCAAAGGGGAGGGAGACATGCAATTGCCAGACATTATCATGAGCCAAGAAGAGCTCCAAAACCAAGCGGGCAATGAACAAAAGCGCCAAGGGGAAGACCCCAGTAGCGGCTCAGAGGGCGAAAATAAAGAGGGCGAAGACAGTTCAGAATCCCAAAAGAACAGCAAAGATACTAATGGAAAAATNCCCGGCCAAGGCCAGGGCGAGGGGGCTGACCATAGCAATGGAAAATCAGGGTCTAATAGTAAACAAGGGGCTTCGGGTGCTTTTCCTGATTCCGAAGAATCAAGCGAAGCGCTAATGCGGCTCTATCAAAAACAAAATGACTTGCGCCAATCCTTAGAACGCCTTCTAAAAGAAAAGGGCTATAGCCCAGAAGGAAACACAACCCTTGAGATGATGAAAAAACTAGAGCAAAGCCTTATTAATCAAGGGGTTAGCGCCCAAACACAGGCAGAAATGCAAGCCCTCAAGTACCAGCTACTTAAATTAGAGCGCGCCCTAAAAAAGCAAGGCATAGACACTCGCCGCCAATCAAACACAAATACTGATGCTTTTGACCCTCAGGTCCCAGCCCCATTTGATTCTCCTCAGCAAAAACTCAACTCCAAGGAACAGCTCAACCGGCAAACACTACCTTTGAGACAAGACTATAAAAAGCGAATACAAGATTATTTTAAATTGAAATATGATTAATTTTATAANAGAAGAGACGTTTAAGGCCGATAGGCCAGAGGCTTATAAGAGATGGATCCTTGATGCAATTGAAAACGAATCTTTTGAGCTCGGCGAATTGTCGTTCCTGTTTTGTGATGACGNCCATCTGCACAAACTTAANGTGGAGTTTTTAAATCACGACACGTTAACAGACATTCTCACTTTTGAGTACAATATCGGAAATAAAATTAATGGGGATATATGCATTTCAACTGAACGGGTTCGCGAGAACGCAGCCCACTATGGCGTCTCTTTTTTCAATGAACTGGCCAGGGTCATGATTCATGGCGTTTTACACTTGTGCGGCTACAAAGACGCTAAACAAAATGAAAAAACAATCATGCGCAACAAAGAGAACTACTATTTGTCTCAATTATTTTCTGAATAGATAAGCGTATATTTGCAAATAATTGTTCCACGTGGAACAATAAAAACAAGGTATGTTTGACAAGGTTTATGATGTTATTGTTGTAGGTGGGGGGCACGCAGGCAGTGAGGCCGCAGCCGCGGCCGCCAACATGGGCAGCAGTACTTTACTGGTCACCATGAACCTTCAAAATATCGCTCAAATGTCCTGCAACCCCGCCATGGGTGGGATTGCCAAGGGTCAGATTGTAAGAGAAATTGACGCCCTGGGGGGCTATAGCGGCATCGTGAGTGACACCTCTGCCATACAGTTTAAAATGCTCAATAAGTCCAAAGGGCCCGCCATGTGGAGCCCTAGGGTTCAGAGCGATCGTATGCGTTTTGCAGAGGATTGGCGGCTTATGTTGGAACAGACTCAAAACCTTGATTTTTATCAAGAAATGGTCACNGGTATTTTGATTAAAGGCGGNCGCTGTGTTGGCGTTAAGACNTCCTTAGGGCTTGAGATAAGCGCGCGCGCCGTAGTACTTACCAATGGCACTTTTTTAAATGGACTTATACACATAGGCGACAAGAATTTTGGAGGCGGNCGTGCAGGCGAAAAAGCGGCCACCGGAATTACTGAGCAGCTGATTGGCCTAGGGTTTGATTCTGGCCGCATGAAAACAGGGACTCCTCCAAGAGTGGACGGCCGCTCTTTAGATTTTTCTAAAATGATTGAACAGCCGGGCGATCACAACCCTAAAAAGTTTTCCTATCTCGACACAACCGCTCCCTTAAAGTCACAGCGCTCTTGTCATATGACCTATACCAGCAATGAGGTTCACAGCCTATTAAAAGAGGGCTTTGACAGGTCCCCGATGTTCAACGGTAGAATCCAAAGCATTGGCCCTAGATACTGCCCCTCTATAGAAGACAAAATTANCCGTTTTGCAGACAAAGAGCGACACCAAATTTTTGTAGAGCCAGAAGGGTGGAATACGGTTGAGTATTATATAAATGGNTTCTCTACCTCCTTGCCTGAAGATGTTCAGTTTAAGGCCCTGAGGGCTGTAAAAGGCTTTGAAGAAGTCCGTTTTTTTAGACCAGGCTACGCCATAGAGTATGATTATTTCCCCCCCACTCAACTTACCGATTCTTTAGAGACCAAGATCATTGATGGGCTGTTTTTTGCTGGACAAATTAACGGCACAACTGGTTATGAAGAGGCGGCCTCTCAGGGGCTGATGGCAGGTATAAACGCCAGCCTNTCTGTCAAAAACAAGGATCCTTTTGTGCTCCGAAGAGACGAGGCTTATATAGGTGTCTTAATTGATGATCTTATTACTAAAGGTACCGAAGAGCCCTACAGAATGTTTACTTCAAGANCTGAATATAGAACATTGTTAAGGCAAGATAATGCCGATATTCGTCTAACTCAAAAAGGATTCGACTTGGGAATTGCCAGCGAAAATCGGCTAATTCGTATGCGGCAAAAACTACAAAAATCAGAAATCCTGATATCCTTTTTTAGAAAACAAAGCGTGAAGCCCGAAGTGGCTAACCCCGTCTTGGAACAGAAGGAATCAGCTGCAATCCGGCAATCCGACAAAGTATTTAAAATTTTCTCCAGACCCAATATCACCATGGAAGATGTTTTACAATTCCCAGATGTTAAGGATTTTGTAGACAAGGAGCAGTTCGACGACGAAACAATTGAACAGGCTGAAATACAAATCAAGTATGCGGGTTATATCAATAAAGAAAAAAATAACGCAGACAAGCTCACACGATTGGAATACGTAAAAATCCCCCAAGGCTTTAATTATTCACAAATTAAATCTATGAGCCTTGAGGCCAGAGAAAAGCTGAATGCTNTACAACCCAAAACAGTTGCCCAAGCCTCTAGAATTAGCGGCGTATCACCAAACGACATCTCAGTTTTGTTGGTGTATATGGGGCGTTAAATGCAGATCTTTTTTTAAATTTGTTCCACGTGGAACAAAAAAATAACCAAAATAAATTTTTTCTTAAATCNAAGGACCATGCGATNACAGGCGAGTCTTTTGACCTGTGTTATTGCGACATCCCCGAGCTGCTCGTTACCTCACCGCAGCCACCTGTAGAATCTTTGTTAAATTATTATAAAAGCGACGACTACATTTCCCATGCGAAGGCCAAAAAAACACTGTTTCAAGCCATTTATTTTTCTGTTCGAGCGATAACATTGCGGCAAAAACTCAAATGGGTTTCAAGCCATAAAAGCAACGGCAATAGAATTTTAGATTTTGGTGCAGGCGTAGGAGGTTTTGTGAGGGCTGCTCAAAATGACGGATGGGATTGCGTCGGGATTGAGCCAAACATTAAAGCGCGCACTACAGCCAATGCAAAAAAACAAAACACAGTTTACCCCGCAGACCACCTCAAGACGCTTTTACCTAACAGTCAGACCGTAATAACTTTGTGGCATGTATTGGAGCATTTGCCAGACCTAGAGCACGAAATAGCAACGTTCAAGCAACTGCTAAAGCCCTCAGGTCGCTTGGTGGTCGCCGTTCCAAATTTTAAAAGCTATGACGCGCAGCATTTTAAAAGTTACTGGGCCGCCTATGACCTCCCAAGGCATTTATGGCACTTTTCTAAGGAATCTATCTCGACCTTATTTGAAGATTTTGACATGGAGGTCGAAAGCATTTACCCCATGATTTTTGATTCATTCTATGTGAGCTTGCTTTCAACGAAACACCAATCGGGCCGCATGAAAATTATAAAAGGCCTTGCCATTGGCCTGCTTTCAAACATCAAAGCATATTTTAGCGGAGAATATTCTTCCTTGGTTTTTGTTATAAAAAACAAGAATACTTAAAATAAGACGATTTAAGCCGTTTTTTACAGCCTGTCCCCAAACTACATAGCCCAAAAGATTATCGTTTGCAAAATAGACTTATTTAAAGGCTGTCGTAATAAGGAAACACTATTGCGCCGATGCTTTTAATAGATGTTCCTTATTGTTTTCTATGTAGCAGTCGGGTTAGCTTAATTGAGAGATCGGTCAGTATGATTTTTCCATTCCCATTTCTTTCAATGTGGTATATGGCATCTTCAATTTCACGACTTATGCCCTCAATGTTTGCAGACCCAACAAACAAAGAGAATTTTTCAAATGAAAACGAGGGATCATGTGTTTTTAGCGATACCATTTCTTCAGCGCCATAATTAAGAAGCATCGCCTGTCTAAATGCGCCTAAGCTGTAATGTAGAAATTGTTTTTCTAATTCTCTACCAAGCTTTACCACGCGCTCACTCCAAGAAATAAGACTGTTGATGCTTTTTTTGTCCGTTTTGGCCTTAAACGCTGTACGTACCCACTCAATAAATAGTTGCTCAAATGCCAAGCTGTTTTCGTTTTCATTTATCAAGTTTAATGCGCTACCATAGTTTCCCTCTGAAACCTCAGAAGCCTCTTTCGCTTTGGACGGGCCAACGCCTTTTTCAATTAATGCATCAAAAATATCCTTTGGAAGTAGCGGCATGATGTGAATTGTCTGGCAGCGCGATTGAATGGTTTTAAGAAGCCCGCCTTCTTCTTCAGTAAGCAACAATATAGAGGTGTTCTTGTTAGGCTCCTCAATCCACTTCAAGAGCTTGTTTGCACACGCGGCATTCATTTTTTCAGCGTGCCAAATAATAAGTACCTTATGACCACCAGCAAATGCCTTCAACGATAGTGTCTTTATAATATCTTGCGCCTCGTCAACAGTAATGGTTCCTTGTTTGTTGCCGGCATCAATATGAGCATACCATTCATTTAAATTGCCATATGCCGAAGCGCTGACAAAATCCCTCCACTCCGAAATATAGTCTTTCGAGATCCTTGTTGTTGTTGAGCCTCCCTTTTTTACAACCGGAAAATAAAAGTGTATATCTGGGTGATTTAACGGCTCTACGTCCCCTTTCGAGAGGGATTCAAGCGCCACAAGGTGTTGCGCATAAGCCATAGCGATTGCGAGATTGCCATGGCCGTTTTTTCCGACAAACAATTGTGCATGGGGCGTACGCTTAGCTTCAATATTGCGAAGCAAATGCGCGGTTAACATTTTTTGCCCTATGATGTTTTCAAATGCCATTAAACAAATATAAAGTTTTCCTCTTGATNCGCTTTTNAATTGATNAAAAAGAACGATTAAATTAAATTTTAAACTTCCAAGCAAGCAATTTTATCAACCTAAATAAATACTTACCTTTGGTGCAATTATTTTCAGCGAACAATTAACCACAAAGCCATGAGCCTCATTCAGGACATAAATTTCAAAAGTAAAAAAGCGTTGATTCGCGTAGACTTCAACGTACCCCTTGACGCAGCGTTTAAAGTTACTGACNACACAAGAATCCGTGCCGCAAAGCCAACCATTTTAAAAGTTTTAGAGGGCGGCGGCAGCTGTATATTGATGTCTCATCTTGGTCGCCCCACCTTTAATGACCCGCAATTTTCTCTNGCACACATAGTCAATAGTGTACAGGACGTTCTTGGTGTAAAAGTTTTATTTTCTAGCGATTGTGTTGGCGAAAAAGCAGGCCAAATGGCTTCAGAATTACAGCCTGGCCAGGTGCTTTTATTGGAAAATCTTAGATACCATAAAGAGGAAACATCAGGAGACCTAAAGTTTGCAGAAAAATTATCAGGGCTGGCAGATGTCTATATTAATGACGCTTTTGGGACCGCCCATAGAGCNCATGCTTCTACTACGGNTGTTGCTCAATTTTTCCCAGGCGCAAAATGTTTTGGGCTTCTTTTAGCCAAGGAAATTGAGAGCATTGAGAAGGTCATGACTTCTGGGGAAAAGCCTGTCTTAGCCATATTAGGAGGGGCTAAAGTCTCGTCAAAGATTACAATTATCGAGAACATATTGGACAAAATCGACCACCTTATTATTGGTGGCGGCATGTCCTTTACTTTTGTAAAAGCACTAGGCGGGCAGATAGGAGATTCTATTTGTGAGGATGATAAGCAGGCATTGGCGCTTGAGATATTAAAGATAGCGGCAGAGAAAAATGTGAAAGTTCATCTGCCAGTAGACGTCTTGGCTGCGGACGATTTCAGCAACAGCGCAAAGACCCAAACTGTGCACATCGACGCCATTCCAGAACACTGGCAAGGTTTAGATTGCGGACCAAAAAGCAAGTCAATTTTCCATAAAGTTGTCCAAGAGTGTCAAACCATTTTATGGAATGGCCCCCTAGGGGTTTTTGAAATGGAAGCTTTTTCCACTGGAACGATCGCTTTAGGGAGTGCCATTGCCGAAGCGACCAAAAACGGAGCTTTTTCATTAGTTGGGGGAGGCGATTCTGTTGCTGCGGTAAAACAGTTTGGATTTGATAGTAAAGTCAGCTATGTAAGCACTGGCGGTGGCGCCATGTTGGAAAGCTTAGAAGGAAAAAAACTTGCAGGCATTGCCGCTATGCAAAATAATTAAGATGTTTTTAAGGATGAGACCAATTACCGCTCTCTTTTTAGCACTAGGCACTAGCCTTGCCGCTGGCCAAGACCTTATAAAGAACAGGGACTCAACAAGCGTTGAAATTGAGGCATTTTTGTATGCGTCACGTGTAGATTCTCTGCTTCAGCAAGCGTTTTCACCCCTTGAATCCGCAACGCAAAGCGACTCAACATTAGTAAAAAGTATTTCAGAGATACACACCGACACTCTAAAAAAGCGCCTTCAACTGCTGGACGCCAAGACACCATTAAATATTGTGTACAGCCCTGTATTGGAGCAATACATCCGCGCTTTCCTTGAAAACCGGAGATCATCACTTGAAACAGTAATGTCACGAAGCGGATATTATTTTCCACTATTTGAAGAAGTTTTTGATCGAGAAGAAGTGCCCTTAGAAATAAAGTATTTGGCTATTGTAGAATCGGCGCTTAGACCAACGGCTAAATCAGCCGCTGGCGCTAAAGGCCTCTGGCAATTTATGTTTTCGACGGCCAAGTACTACAATCTTGAAGTGAGCAGTTACGTGGATGAGCGCTTTGACCCGCTGCGCTCTACAACGGCCGCCGCAAAATATCTAAAAAAACTACATTCTATTTTTAAAGATTGGGACCTGGCATTGGCCGCCTATAATGCAGGCCCAGGCAATGTTACCAAGGCCATACGGCGGTCAGGGGGGCAGACAAATTATTGGAACATAAGGCCATTTTTACCAAGAGAGACCGCTAATTATATCCCGGCCTTTATTGCGAATTTATATATTTTTGAATACGCACACGCACACGGCTTTCCGCCCCTTAAAACTCAAATGCTAATGGCACAAACTGACACAATTCGTATACAAAACACGATTCATTTTGAGCACATTAGTGAATTCCTGAACATTGATATGCGCCTCTTAAAGGTTTTAAACCCCGCCTATAAGCTCTATACGGTTCCAGCAATTAAAGAGCGTAACTACGTTTTGCGACTTCCTGTTGACTTAATTGGAAAATTTGTTTCAAAAGAAGCTGAGGT
The DNA here is from genome assembly GCA_002684355.1 of Formosa sp. Taxonomy (GTDB): domain Bacteria; phylum Bacteroidota; class Bacteroidia; order Flavobacteriales; family Flavobacteriaceae; genus UBA3537. The sequence continues at coordinate 16,215 of NYVA01000003.1, read as the reverse complement.
TTACGCGTTTGCTCAAAAGAAATTTGAAGCACAGCAGCCCCCACTACCAAAGTTTTATAAGATGGACTCAAAAGTTCGATACAAGGTTCAACCCGGCGATTATTTGGGAAAAATTGCCAATAAATTTAAGGTCCGTATTAGCGAGATCAAACGTTGGAATGATTTAAAAAACGATCAATTGAAGGCTGGAGACCGGTTGACGGTATACACTCGAAATTTAGAGCCTCAACTACTGTCAAACTCCAAAGCGGCTACCAATCAAATAACTCGAGGGCAAACCTATGTGGTAGAACAAGGAGATTCATTGTGGAGCATTTCCCTAAAGTTTTCTGGTATTTCTGTTCAAAATCTACAAGATTGGAATGGTATTAGCGGTAAGAATTTAAAACCCGGAACGAAATTGATTATTTCAAAAGCAAATTAAGTAATGACGAAGCGTTTGATACACCTAATAGCACTGTGTCTTTTGTTTAGCTGCAAAGATAACAACCAAAAAACAACATATAAATCGGCCTCTTCCGGCAACATTAACAGTCTTTTGGTGGTTATAGACAACGCGCTTTGGACTGGCCGTGTAGGAGATGCCCTTAGAGAAAATTTAGGAGGTGAAATTTATGGGCTGCCACAAATTGAGCCGCAGTTTGATTTGCGACAAGTACCGACGGCGGTTTTTTCTGATTTTGTTCGCTTGAACAGGACAGTACTCAAAATACAAATATCTGATGAGACCGGGATTAAATATTATAAAGATCCGTATGCCTCACCACAAAAAATGGCCATTATTAGTGGGCCTGACCGCCAAACACTGATTGATCTAATTCAAGTAAATGCCGCAACACTGGTTTCAAGTTTTAAAAGCCTTGAATTTAAGGAAAAACAGCGTCGGATTGACAAGGCTTTGTTCAACACAAGTCGGATTGAAACCGCATTGAATATAAAACTCAGATTCTCATCAGTATACAGAATAGCGAAAGAAAAGGAAGATTTTTTTTGGATTCGTAGAGACACCAAAACAGGCAGCCTAAACCTACTTTTATACAACTTACCAATACAAAACTTTGAAAGTACGGATGCGTTTTCCGACTATGTCATTCGCAAAAGAGATTCTATTGCCAAACAGTTTGTCCCCGGGCCTTTAAAGGGGAATTACATGACTACAGAAACAGCGTATACGCCATTTTTTGTTTTGCGAGACATGTCAAATGTTACAGCCCTTGAAACAAGAAGTCTGTGGAAAATTGAAGACGCATTTATGTCAGGGCCTTTTGTTAATTTTTGTTTTGTAGACAAGACCAACAGGCGTCTTTTTGTAGCAGAAGGGTTTGTGTATGCGCCATCTGAAAGTAAACGCGATTATATGTTTGAACTAGAAACAATGATGCGCTCCATTTCTGTACAATAAAAAATCCCGGCGATTACCGGGGAGTGATTTATTTTTCTTCAATTTCTTTTTGCGAATCATCGTCTTCACGGCTGGCTTTTTTAAACTCTTTGATGCCCCCGCCCAAGCCTTTCATTAGTTCTGGGATTTTTTTCCCGCCCCAGAGTAAAAGAATCGCCAAAGCAATCAATACGATTTGCCAAGGCCCCATTGCTAAAGGTAAAATATATAAACTCATGTGTTCTCTGTTTTGAGAAACAAAGTTAAGAATATTCCGTTAAATATAGGCTCAAAACAAATTTAAGTATTCAATATATCAAGCAATCGCCCAAATTTTATTTAATTTTGTTTGCAATGGCAGCGGAAAAACAAAATAAAAAACAATTAAAGAAAAAGTGGCTTCACAAATACCGCTTGGTGGTCTTAAACGAAGACACTTTTGAAGAGCAATTTGCAATGAAATTGACGCGGCTTAATGTTTTTATATTCGGCGCCACCTCTGCCATTATCTTGATTTTTCTAACCACAGCGTTCATTGCTTTTACGCCCCTGCGAGAATACATTCCAGGTTACACCTCTACACCCCTTCAGAAACAAGCCATTATACTGGAGAAAAAGACAGATTCTCTTTACCAAATTACAAGAATGAACGACCGCTACATCGCTTCTATAAAAAAGGTTTTAAACGGAGAGGCAGCGTTTGAATCGATTGACAAAGACTCTATATTTGCGTCAATAAACCCAAATGTAGACCCCATGGCACTGAACGCTTCCAAAGCAGACTCATTGTTAAGAGCGCAAGTAGAAAACGAAGACAAATACAATCTGTTTCAATCCGCGACATCTGTTAAAAACTTTGTGTTTTTCCCACCATTAAAAGGAACTGTAAGCTCAGAATATGATTCCAAACTACAACACTATGCTGTCGATATAGTGGTTTCGGAAAACACCCCTGTTAAGGCTGTGGCCGAAGGCCGCGTTGTCTTGGCATCTTGGACCTCAGACTCGGGGTATGTTATCATCATTGACCATGGCAACCAAATTCTGTCGGTCTATAAACACAACGCCGCTTTAACGAAAAAACAAGGAGATTTTGTGAAGGCACAAGAGGTTATCGCAAGCTCAGGTTCTTCTGGGCAACTAAGCACAGGGCCTCATCTGCATTTCGAGCTATGGAACGACGGTAATCCTATTGACCCTACAACATTTATCGATTTTTAGTTTTTATGGCCTCTATCAAATCTTATTTATCGAAGCTTTTTGCGGCCCATATTGCCAGAAAAATCAAAGGCTGGTCTAGCCGACCAATTGATACGCAGAATCGCGTTTTTAAGGCTTTGATTAAGTCTGCGAGCAACACTCAGTTTGGAGAAGATCATAATTTCAGCCAGATACAAGACCACAAGACCTTTGTTCAAAATGTTCCAGTAAGAGATTACGAGACCTTAAAGCCTTATGTGGAAAAAGCGGTGAGCGGTGAGTCGGACGTTCTTTGGGAAGGAAAGCCGTTGTATTTCGCCAAAACTTCAGGAACCACATCAGGTGCAAAACACATTCCTATTACCGCAGTTTCTATAAAAGCCCAAGTCGAGGCTTCCAGAAATGCGATGTTGATGTATATTCATGAGACCGGAAAAGCAGGGTTTTTAGATGGAAAATGGATTTTTCTTCAAGGGAGTCCAAATCTCAATGAAAAGAATGGCATCAAAACAGGCCGACTTTCAGGAATCTCTGCGCACTATGTCCCTTCTTACCTTTTAAAAAACAGAATGCCAAGCTGGGATGTCAATTGTATTGAAGACTGGGAAACTAAAGTAGATGCCATTGTCGATGAAACTTTAAAGGAAGACATGACCGCGATTGCGGGAATTCCATCGTGGGTCCAGATGTATTTTGAAAAGTTGATTGAACGAAAACAAAAAAAAGTAGGAGAAATTTTTAAAAATTTTAATTTATTTATTTTTGGAGGCGTGAATTATGAGCCCTATCGCACAAAATTTGAAAACATGATTGGCAGAAAAGTTGATAGCATAGAACTTTATCCAGCCAGCGAAGGGTTTTTTGCCTTTCAGGATCGTCAAAACAAAACAGGAATGCTGCTTCAGCTAGACTCCGGAATTTTTTATGAATTTATTGAAGCAGACAGCTTTTATAATGAAAACCCAACGCGACTTACATTAAAAGACGTTGCGCTGGGCGTAAACTATGTGATCATTATATCGACCAATGCCGGCTTATGGGCCTATAATATTGGTGATACGGTTCAATTCACCTCAATTGCTCCTTTCCGGATTATCGTAAGCGGTCGCATTAAACACTTTATATCTGCCTTTGGCGAGCATGTGATTGCAAAAGAAGTTGAGCAAGCCATAATTCAAGCTGTTAAGGGCACTGAAGCTCGGGTGACTGAATTTACGGTCGCGCCAGAAATCAACCCTAAAGAAGGGCTGCCTTATCACGAATGGCTGATTGAATTTGAAGCAGCCCCGCAAGAGTTAGAAACTTTTGAAAAGAAGATAGACTTGGAGCTACAAAAACAAAACAGTTATTACTCAGATTTGATAAAAGGAAAGGTGCTTCAGCCCTTGAAAATTTCCCTTGTAAAAACAGGGGGCTTTAAGCACTATATGAAAACTATAGGCAAGCTCGGAGGCCAAAACAAAACCCCACGCCTGTCCAATGACCGAAAAATTGCATCGCATATTCACGCCAACAATCTTCTCAAATAGCTATATTTGTAGAACAAAAAGTTTATAAATTTTAAAATTCAGATCATTTTAAAGACAATAAAAATGAATTTTATTTGTTAAAACACTTTATAAAGGTTTAATGAAAACCTAAAAACAAGAATTAAGAAAACAAACCACACCAATGAGCAAAGCTAAAAATTCAAACCCCAGCGAGGAAGTTGATCTTGGGCAACTTTTTAAAATGATTGGAAGCGCATTCACTCGCCTTTATAAATTTATTGGCTCTACTTTTAATCATTTCTTTTTGGCCTTTGTATGGCTAATCCTTTTTGTAAAGAAGCGGATAATTATTTTATCTGTTGCAGGATTCTTTGGCCTTATGGCCGGTATTGTTTTAGACATGTCAATAGCGCCAACCTACAAATCCACACTTTCTGTAAAACAAAACTACGAAACCGGCGAAAACTTATATGAATCCATCAATTATTACAATGGTTTATTAAAAGATAAAGATTACAAAATATTGGGAGGGCTTTTGGGTGTGACAGAAACAGCCACCCAAGATATTGTAGGGTTTGAAATAGAACCGATTATAACAGACAATGAATACTTGGTTATGTTTAACAAATATATCCGCGACTTAGATTCTTTGGCAGCCTCTAAAATTGAATACAAGGAATATGTAAATAACATTAGAGAATACAAACATAGCTATCAGCAAATCAGTATCAAATCAAAAACTAGAGCTGATTTTAAAGGAGTGTTTACAAACATTATCAATAATATTGAGACCAATTCGTTTTTTGTCAATGAGCAAGCCAAAGACATATTAGAGCTTCAGCAAACCAAACAAGCACTAGAGACGTCCCTTGCCCAGTCAGATTCTTTACAACAGACATATAAGCGTGTTTTGGAGAGTTCAAAAGATTCGCAGTCAGATGCTGAAATTGGAATCACATTTGAAGGCACTAACGAAAGTGAAAAAACCAAAGAATTTGAGTTATATATAAATGACATTGAATTAAGAGAAAGAATCGTAAAGATTCAGAGAGAATTGAAAGACAAGGAAAATATTATTGACATGATTTCAAGTAAGCAAGACAATGGATTTGAAGATGACACAAAAGAGTTCCTTGGCGTAGACATTCCCTTCAAGCTTTTTTACATGGTTCTAGCCTTAACAGTGGTTTTTGTTGTCATGCTGGGTAAAGAGTTTCTAACGTTTTTGGAAAATTACAAACCGGCCAAAAATTAAGGGGTGATGTTGTTGTAGGAGCTTTAAATTGAAAAGTAAGGTTATGGGCGATGAAATTCAGCGAAGAGGTCAAACAAAAGCAGTTTCACCCCCCCCGAAGTAATTTCTGTTTCACCAAAAAAGAGATGCTGAATGCTATTTAACTCTATAGATTTTGCGATTTTTTTTCCAATCACCTTCTTGCTATACTGGTCCGTTTCAAGGCATTTAGTTTTAAGAAACACATTAATTTTAATTGCGAGTTATTTTTTTTACGCGCAATGGGATGCAAGGTTTTTAGCGTTAATTATAATAAGTTCATTTGTCGATTACTATGTAGGTCAAAACCTACCCACAGTTTCGAGCAAAAAAAGAAAGACACTTCTTTTTGTAAGTTTTGCCATTAACCTTGGATTTTTATTTTATTTTAAATATGCTAGCTTTTTTGTACAAACTTTTGTGGACGCATTCACGATTTTTGGGCAAAAGTTAAATATTTCAACACTAAAGATAATATTGCCTGTAGGGATTAGCTTTTATACATTTCAAACATTAAGCTATACCATTGATATATATAGGGGGAATATAAAGCCAACAAAAAATAAACTGGCATTTTTTTCGTTTGTTGCATTCTTCCCTCAGCTTGTCGCCGGGCCAATTGAGAGGGCATCCAACCTTCTGCCACAGTTTTTAGTTGTCCACAAATTCAACTATAAGAAAGTAAAATCGGGTCTGCTAATGATGGCGTTGGGCTTCTTTAAAAAAATGGTTATTGCAGATAAAGCGGCAGTTATTGTAAATCAAGTTTACAATAATCCGAGTGATCATGGGGGCTTACACATAGTTTTTGCAACACTGTTATTTGCATTTCAAATCTACTGTGATTTCTCAGGGTATTCAGATATTGCTATAGGGGCATCTCGGACAATGGGGTTTAGGTTGATGAAAAACTTTGACAGTCCATATTTTTCAAAATCAATCACAGAGTTTTGGAGACGGTGGCACATTTCTTTATCCACCTGGTTTAAAGATTATGTTTATATCCCCCTTGGGGGAAATAGGGCTGCTCCAGCTCGAGTTTATTCTAATTTGTTTTTGGTGTTTGTTGTTAGCGGGCTATGGCATGGAGCTGCTTTTGGTTTTATAATTTGGGGGGCATTGCACGGATTTATTATTGTATTGGAAAAACATTTTAGCAAGGCTAGGAATCAATTTTTTGGGGGCAATAGAAGCCGGCTGCGTCATATAATTGGAATTCCCGTGACTTTTTTAACAACTTGTTTTGCGTGGGTTTTTTTTAGATCAAATTCGATTCAAGACGCTATTCAAATCATCTCTAATATTTTTAAAAAGCCAACAACGCCCGCGTATAACTCGGCCCAGGAAGCCCTAGAGATTTATTCGCTTATAATATTCATAGCATTGCTTTTGGTATTTGAGGTTGCGCACAAAAGGTTTAAAATCCTAAGATTTTTAAATGCCCAAGTCTTTATTTTCCGATGGGCGTTGTATTTTGTTATCATTTATGTACTTATTTTGTTTGGAATTTATGGAGAGAACCAAGCATCAGAATTCATTTATTTTCAATTTTAGACATGAAAAAGTTACTATTAAAGTCGCTGTTTTTTATTATAATATGGTTTTTTATTTTAGAATGTTTTTTTGACCCAAGGTTCAAAAGAATCACAAATTTTCACCACACAAATGTCGAGTTTAAAGATTCAAAAAAAGCGGCTCTTGATCTAATATTTTTGGGAAGCTCACACGCCGAACAAAGCTATATACCCTACATATTTGACAATGTTTTAAATATAAATTCACACAACTTTGGGTGTAGCGGCCAAAGACTGGTTGTAACCAATGCAGTGTTAAAGGAATTTTTAAAAACAACAAAAGTTAAAGCCGTGGTCTTAGATTTGTTTTGGGGCTCTTTCGATTACCCCGACAGCGACGAGGAGAAGGGGCTTCAACTAATAGGACTTGACGAATTGAATTTTTCCTTGGAGAAGCTTAGGGTTTCTAATGAAATTTACGACTTTCAAGAGCTGCCTTCCGTTTTCAGCCCCACGATAAGGAATCACAATCAATGGACGGACAAGCTCATTAGCGCCAAAAGCAAAACTACAAAACCAAAACTGCTGTGGTCAAAAGGTTATGCGGGATCTCACAAGGTTTTGACCCAGGAGCAGTTAAAAAAAATTAAGTTGAATAATGGAAATTTTAATAACTTTATAAACAAACCTAGCCAACTCACAAAGGGACAACGAACAAATTTCGATTTTTCAGCCTTGAAAAAAACAATAGAAATTTGTAAAAAAAACAATGTAAAATTAATAGCAGTTACAGCTCCAGCCTACAGCGTTTTTAATTACCCAGGATCCAAAAACTTTTATATTCAACTCGATAAATTTTGTCAGAAATCAGGGATTGACTATATAAACTTTAACAAGTCGTTTAATGAATCCGGCTTTAACGAAAGCCACTTTAGGGACATGGGGCATTTAAACACCAATGGCGCTATTATGGCCACCACCAAGCTTGTTAATTTTCTAATAAAGAAGGGCTATTTTTATTATAAAGACGATATTTTACTGAATGATAAAATAAAAAGTGCATCAAACAGTTTTATTAATGTGAAAAACACAGAGCCTGACAAAAACATCAGTACTTGGACGAAAATCAATAATGAGATTAAAATTTTAGAAAAATCAAAGCATGGCAGGGTAATGCGCTTAGAACGAATTAATGACACATCCTCTTCATATGTTGCGAGCAAAAACTTCAACGTCGTCAATGGACAAGAATACTCCATGAGCATTCTTGCCAAACCATTAAAAAACGAGGGTTTTTTGGGACTGAGGCTTTCAGGAGTTTATCCAAACAGGCTTGATGCGGTTTTTGATTTATCTAGTTCAGAAGTTAAAAACACTTTCTCCGGAGGGGATTTTCATCTGACCGACGCTAGTGCTGTGGAATTGGACGATGGCTGGGTAAAATGTGAAATCAGAGGGCGCGTTAGCTCCGAACTAGTAAGAATTATATTTGGCCCTACAAATTCACGAATAAGACCAGGTATTTGGGAATCAAAAGCTGTGCGCATTAAAAAAATAAAAATCATACCAGAATCTATCAAAGTACAACAAGCTGTTGAAAACAAATAATTAGATACTGTCGCCACAAAACATTAAAAGTTGACTGATAAAAACAAGAAATACATAATATTACAAACGGTTGCGCCGGACTACAGGTCAAAGCTTTATAATTTTTTAAGCAACCATTTAGGACAAAAATTTTCAATTTTTGCAGGGTTAGAATATTTTCAGAAAACAATAAAAACAGACGAAAATACAGCGGGCTACGTTAAGATTGTTAATTTTTATTTATTTAAACGAGCAATTTTATTCCAATTTGGAATGTGGCGAGCAGCAATAGGCGCTAAAGTTCTTATAGTAGAGTTAAATCCTAGAATAATTTCTAATTGGATCCTTCTAATTTTCAGAAAAATAATAAGAAAAAAAACAATTGTTTGGGGTCATCTTTGGTCACGCAAAGGAAAAACAAGCCCAACTAACATCCTAAGAAAGATAATGAGACTTATAAGCGACAAAACAATTGTTTACACCCTCTCTCAAATGAGGGAATTAGAGCTCGCCGAACCTAGCATATCCGTAGACTATGCCCCCAATGCTATTTATCAAAAAGACGAGACTACTAGCCCGCCTTTAAGGCCTGAATCGGAAATCAATAATTTAATATATGTGGGGCGTTTAGTCCCATCAAAAAAACCAATGCTGCTGTTAAAGGCATTTCACAATTCAATTATGGAGCTAGCCCCTGAAGTAAAGTTGTATATTATTGGCGAAGGCCCTGAAAAACAAAAAATACAAGATTACTGTAAAACGCATCAATTATTAGACAGGGTTTACACACCCGGACATTTGAATGATTATAATACTTTATCAGAGTTTTATTCATCCTCATTCTTTAGCATATCGCCAGGCTATGTAGGACTGTCAATTACTCAAAGCTTGTGGTTTGGAGTTCCGATGCTAATCTCCAAACACGAAAACCATTCTCCAGAAATTGAGCTCGCAAAAGAAGAATTCAATGCGTTATATTTTGATTCTGACAACGAAAGAGATTTAAAAGAGAAAATAATAAGCATTTTTAACAATCGCTCAAAGTGGTACAATAGAAGGGATCAAATTTCTCAAAACTGTAGAGAGAGATATTCAATCGAAGCAATGGCGGGAGCATTTATTAAAGCATTTCAAAACAACGCTTGATACAATGGCAAATTCAAAAAAAGTTTTAATTATAGGGCCATTCCCCCCACCAATAACCGGAAACGGACTTTCAAATAAAGTCGTATATGAAGGCGCTAAAGAAAAAGAAGATTTAATTGCTGACAAAATCAACACATCTAGCAAAAATTTTGATGAAAGCGTTGGAAGCTTTTCTTTTAAAAAGGTTTTTAATGCGGTTTGCTACAATTTAAAAATTCATAAAGTAGCTCGTGCGGATGTTTTATACATTACTCCAGGACAATCTTTTTTTGGGATCGTTAAATATGCCTTTTTTATAATCATAGCGAAATTATATAGAAAAAAGATTATCGTTCACATTCACGGAAATTTTTTACACCAGGAATATGACAAACTAAAAAAAACAAATAAGATGATTGCGAAGAAGCTTATAGGAGCAGCGAATTCGGGCATCGTATTATCAAAGTCACTAAAGAAAAATTTATCACCCTTCCTAGCTGACGAAAAAATAGAGACAGTAAATAATTTTTTTGAGGACTATTTGGCAGAAAGGATTGAAGATGTTCTGGAGAATAAGTCTTTGGAAAAACTCAAAATCATATATTTAAGTAATTTAATGATGGAAAAGGGCATTATGGATCTATTAAGTGCCATAGAACTTTTGCAGAAAAACAATATTAATTACGAAGCGAAAATAGCAGGCAATATTGATATTAAAATCAAAGACAATATTTTAAAAAAAATTAGCGAATTACAGCATGTAACATATTTGGGCGTTGTTGAGTCTGAGAAAAAAAAGAACCTTTTGTTGTGGGGGAATGTTTTTGTTTTTCCAACATATTACAAAATGGAAGGGCAGCCTATAGCATTAATTGAAGCCATGGTAACGGGCAATGTCTTATTATCTACAAATCATGCCGGGATCCCAGAAATTTTTAGTGAAAAGAACGGATGTTTTATCAATAAAAGGGACCCCCAGGACATTTATCAAAAGCTAATTAAGATTAATAACAACTCCAATTATTACCAAGAAATAATAAAGCACAATCATTTATATGCAAAGAAAAAGTTCAAAAAAGAATTATTTTTGGACAAAATATTGGAAATAATAACGCGCTAAACCATGCTTGTGAAAATAAACTTTTATAACATCCAGTTTCTTGTTGCGAATAGGGTTTTAACCATAATTCTAATGAGTCTTGTACTTAGTTGCAATCAAGTAAAATCCTCCAGTTCCAGAACAGACAGCAATAAAGTCAATCCAAATCAAAAACTAGTTAAAGCCGATTTGATTATACCAGCTATTGGGGATTGGGAGCTAAGAGGAATTTCCGCCAAAATAGTAGGCGACAAGCATCAAGATCAAGCAGGCCTCAAATTAACTATTATAGACCACGATGAGCCCTATAGTTTTGTGGCAATAAACAATATAAAAATTGGATACATGGGGGGCAATTATAGAATTACTATAGTTGCCAAAAACACTGTTGAAGCCACTCGATTAGGACTTAGAGTACAAGAGGCTTATCCAAACAGGTTTGACGCCGTTTATGATTTAAAAAACCAATCTGTAATAGGCACTTTTAAACAAAGTGAGTTTGTTCAAAATGAAGTAATTAGAGTTGAGCCATTGGAAGGCATGTGGTGTAGATACACTCTTGATGCAGAGATAAAATCAAGTTATTTCAGGTTGATATTTGGCCCAACAGATGCTTCTAAAAAACAAGTTAGCATATGGGAGGCGTATGATAATTCTAAAAATGGGCAAGACATTCTTATATTGCCAGAAAGTTTAAAAGTTCAAGAATTAGAAAATTAATCACATGATAGGCTTCAAAAAGAAAGAAACGCACACCATTTTATCTAATTTTTTCTCTTTGACAATTCTTCAAGTGGCGAATTATATTTTACCACTAATAATCCTGCCTTTTTTGGTCAGAGTTCTTGATTTAGAAAACTTTGGAATTGTCATGTTTTCTCAAGCGCTTATTACATTTATTGTTATTGCGGTTGATTTTGGGTTTGATATTAGTGGCACAAGAGAGATTAGCATTTCAAACACTGACAAAGAAAGAATATCCAAAGTGTTTTCTGCAATTATTGTAATAAAGATATTGCTCTTTTTTTTATGGCTTTTAATATTGATATTATTGGTAGAATGCATTCCCAAACTAAAAGTCAATTCGAACATTTATTATTTAAATTTTGGAGTAGTGGTTGGTCAAGGACTTTTCCCGGGCTGGTTTTTCCAGGGGATTCAAAGAATGAAATTTGTAACTATAATAAACATTCTTGCAAAGTTAATTTTTACGCTCTTGATATTTTTTATTGTAAACAAAGAAGAAGACTTCTACTTAGTGCCTGCTTTTAATTCTATTGGGTTTTTAATTGCAGGAATTTTTGGATTGTTTTTAGCATTTAAACACGTCAGCATTAGAAAGCCGGATATTAATTTAATAAAAAAACTTTTTAAAGATTCTGTTACTTTGTTCTTCGGCAAGTTAGCTACAAACATCTTTACCACATGTAATATTTTGATTTTAGGGCTTTTTGCAGGCAATACAATTGTAGGGATATTCTCTAGCTTCGAAAAGCTTATTTTAGCGATTAAAAACATTTATACGCCATTTTTTCAAGCCGCGTTCCCTTGGTTGGCAAATAAGCCAGAGCACGAAAAAAGGGCATTCATAAAGAAAACAGTTCCCTATGTTTTTTCGGTAGGAGCTTTCACATGCTTAACAATAATAATTTTTGGAGACGAAATTTTAAAGCTGGTATTTAATAATTCAAGCTTAAACGAATACTCTATAGTGTTTAAAGTTTTTAGTGTTATCGGTATTGTTTCTGGGCTTAATATGGTATACATTTCTTTGTATCTTCCTGCCGCAAAAAAATATGAGGTGAGGATGAAAATTTTTATTACAGCTGCCGTATTTCACCTCCTTGTCAGTATGATATTGACACCATTTTATCAAATTTATGGGATAGTGTTATCAGTAATTTTAACCGAATCTTTCTTACTCTTGTTGGGGTATTATTATTTTAAAAGGGGGAATGTTTCTGCAAAAAATACTTTTTAGAGAAAAATTTAGTTGTTTATTCATGAGCATTGTTGTTTTCATTTTAGTTGTTCTTTATTGCTTTAAGAAGCCAATCTTGGGCCTTGCATTATTACTTCAAACTAATATTATCCGAGGCGCATTGAAAATAGACTATGTTGACCCTTGTTTTGGCTGTCCAAACGAACCAGATATTTTTTTAGGCATGGTCATGCCTTTAGTTGGATTCTCACTAATTTTACTAAGATCAGATTTCATTAAAAAAGAAATCAAATACCCAATTGATGTAGCAGATTTTTACTTTTTTAGTTTACTTGTTGTGCTCCTTTTCACATCGGCTTATGCTTACGATACAGCCGCAGCCTTAGGGGTCTTTTTTAAATTTTTGTTTTTGAGCTTTGCCTTTTTTTTCACATCTAAAATTGTTATAGCCAACTCAAGCGAACCCAAGCACCTTATTGGCTTGTTTTTACTTTGTTCATATTGGCTGTCAATTCTTTTTGGAATTATAGCATCAATTTTATATGTACAAAAAGGTTTTGGCCAAGGCTATTGGCGCCTAACAATCCCTGGAGTACACCCAATTCCCTACAGCCAGCTAATCGGCCTTGGAGCGATTGCATCTTTTTTAATCTTCGTAACCAATGGCGCCTACTTTAAAATTCAATCAAAATTCCGACTAAATTTTAATAAGATTATTTTGCCATTTTTATTAATTGTCCTCTTTGCCACAAACACTAGAGGCGTTATGGTTTCATTTTTTGCATTCGTAGTGTTTTATATTGTTTTGTCAAAAGTTAAAATCAAAAAATCAGTTCTTTATATTTCAGGAAGTGTTGTTGGACTTATATTGTTTCTCGCCATAGCCTATATTGATTTTGATGTTTTATTTGAAAGGCTTTTTTCTAGTTATACCAAAAAATCAACCAGCGATCGTTTTATTGCCTACTATGACAGCCTGCAGCTATTTATCAACCACCCTTTCGGGATTGGCTCTGAGGCCTTCCAACACTTCTCGATATTACCCTATCCTCACAACTATTTTTTAGAGTTAATTGCACAGTATGGCATTTTTGGGTTGGCTCTTGCCATTCTTCTGGCCTTGGTGTTGTTGTACATGTTTTTTGTCACAATTCGTCTTAAAAAAAGGGACAATACCATTGTGATATTATTTTGTTTGGTGTTGTATTTTTTAATTGAAGCAATGTTTAGCTTCACAATATGGATGCACAAGGGTCTCTGTTTGACAATGGGCTTTTTCATGGCGTATTTCTATATTTACAAAACAAAAAAAGTGAATTTATGACAGCCCTATTTAAAAGTTGGCATCACAAATTATTTCTTGCACCAATCATTCTATTTGGGATGTATCCTTTAATCCCAGAAGGACAGGAGAGTTTTTTGCCTATTTTTTTACTATTGACAGCCGTCTATTTTTATTTTAAAAACCGAAATAAAGAGGTTTTTTTAAAGCCGTTTTTTATTTTAAGTAGTCTTTTTTTTATTTACCTATTAAGTCTTACAATCTCCTCTAACGTCTCTTATGGCTTAAGAAAGATGGAAACAGCGCTTAGCCTTATTTTATTTCCAACATGCTATTTCCTTTTTTTAAAAAAATATCCTGTTGATTTTGACATTGTAAAAAGAAATTTTCAAAAGGTATTTTTTACCGCCAATGTTGTTTATGGCGCACTCGCCGGCTATTTAATACAATTTTATAGATCTCCTAAGTTTTTATTTACTGACGCATCATTTATTAGAAGGGCAATAAGCGATATTCCATTGATCGGCGAGCACCCCACATACGTTTCAATTTTCTTTTCCTTGGCGCTAATGTGTGGGTTTTCGCTCGCAGCTGATTTGAAAAACCGGTTGTCAAAATTATTAGTGGTTTTAGGGATGCTTTTTATTACTGGAATTCTTTTGGCAATCATGAGCAAGGGAATCATTATTGCCTTGATTGCTTCGATTTTTCCCATTTGGCTGCTAAGGCTCAAAGGAAATTCAAAAATCTGGATATTAATGGGGCTGACTATTGTTCTAGCGATAATTCTATCAATACCCAGGCAAAACAATCGTTTTTACGAGCTTGTAGACAAGCAATCTTTTGAAAAAATAGACACCAATAACTCTACAAATGTTAGATTCCATATTTTTTAAGCATCTATTCAATTAATAAAAGAGAGTCCCGTGTTTGGGTACGGCATCGGAGATGTCCAGGACGAACTAGATGCTAAATACAGCGCCATGGGGCTCAATCTTCCCAAAAGTAAATTTAACTCTCACAATCAATTCCTTTTTATTTGTTTGAATTCAGGCTTAATGGGACTTTTGATCTTTCTGTTTTCTATTGCCTATGTTTTTAAAACAGCCCTTTTGAAAAGAGATTATTTTTTATTGGGAATTCTAGTATTTTTTCTTGTTGCATTTTTATTTGAAAATGTTCTAAGCAGACAGTCGGGAGTTATCTTGTTTTCCTTTTTAATAAACAGCCACATGTTGCATCATACAGCTAAACTTAATGAACTTAAAAACGCCAAGTCTGATTTTGTTAAGCTAGAGTAGTAGAATTTTTGACAATCCTAAAAAATCATTTTAAAGGCATAATTGTATCTTAATTATGCATTCTCTAAATTGCGCCCAAAACAAAGGGGCATTATTTGAAAAAGGCGAAGTTGGTTTTTTGCCCGCTTAAGATATTACAATTATTAAATCATATAGGCCCTTTGGCAATGTTTAAGGTTAAAAATAGTTGCTATTGAATAAAATATTTCACAAATAAATTAGTTGTAGAGATTGTAGCCGTGAAGCAGTTCTTGGCGGTAAAGACAATTACACCCTAATGATGGCAAAAACAACAGAGCCCTCAACACTTACCCCCCCCTATTTTTGCCTACAGAATTTATATATAATAGATATTGGACATCTTTTTTCTAAAAAATATTTAAAAAACGACTTTTGATTAAGAAAATTACAATCATAGGAATTAATTACTACCCTGAAGATAGTGCCATAGGGCTTTACACCACACAAAAAGCCGAACACCTTGCCAGTAATGGCTATGATGTCACGGTAATTACAGGGTTTCCCTACTATCCGCAGTGGGAGATTCTAAAAGAGTATAAATCAAAACCGTATTTATTAAAGGAATATATAAATGGCGTTAATGTGTTTCGAAGCAAGCAATATGTTCCATCTAAACCAACATTTTTTAAGCGCATTCTTCATTTGAGTAGTTTCACTTTTGGGAACTTCCTCAATCTTTTCAGAATATCAAAACCAGATTTGGTTATTTCCATTGTCCCTTTTACAACCTCAATTTTATTAGGCTGGTTTTTGAAACTTAGACACAAATCCATATTATGGGCACATATACAAGACTTTGAGTTTGATGCGGCAAGTCAAACGGGCTTGTGGGCCTCAACACCAACGTTCTTCAAAATTCTTTTTAAAGCTGAAAAAAGATTGCTCAGTAGGGCAACCCTTATTAGTACCATAAGCAATAGCATGATGCAAACACTACACCAAAAGTCTTGCGCTGAAGCCTACTTTTTACCCAATTGGATTGATGAAAATAAAATAAACC
>NYVA01000048.1 GCA_002684355.1 Formosa sp. | reverse complement strand
AACCGTTTTATTGTTTTAGTAGCGGGAACTGGACTCGAACCAGTGACCTTCGGGTTATGAGCCCGACGAGCTACCTACTGCTCTATCCCGCGATATAGGTCAACAAATATACAACCTTTTTCCTATTTAAAAAGAAAATTATTGAAATAAGACCCTACTGTTCGATGCTTTGAGCCTCTAAATGTAGGACGGTTTGTGCTGAACACTGGACTNTAAATTCGATGGGATTGCAGCAAACTTCGCAATCTTCTATGTAATTTTGATGGGATTGTGAAACATCCACTAAAATAGAAACAGATTCCCAGCAATACGGACATTGGTAAAAATATTCTTCCATTAACTGTGGTTTTCTATGGTTCCAGTAAGGGCTTCCCACTGCTGCATATGGCTTTCTATTTCTGCTTTTTTAGCTTGATAAGTATCAAAAAAGTTGGGGGCTGAAACCGTAGCCTCATAATTGATCTCTAATTCTATATCAATGGCTTTAATGTCTTTTTCTAAAGCCGCGATAGCGACCTCTAATTTGCTCAAACGATTTTGCAAGGACTTCAATTTTTTTTGGGACTCATAAGAGCGTTTATTATCACTCGTTTTTTGAGTTATTTTTTCCGGTGTACGCCTTTCAGCATCTCTTAAATTTTGTAATTGACGTTGCTCTAAATAAAAATCAATATCTCCTAAATAGGGTTTAATTTTTCGATCTTTAAATTCGTAAACCACATCGTTAAGTCCTTGTAAAAATTCCCGGTCGTGAGAAACCAAAATCAAGGTACCTTCAAAATTTTGCAAGGCTGATTTTAGTACATTTTTAGATTGAATATCTAAATGGTTGGTTGGTTCATCCATGACCAAAACATTAAGGGGCTGGAGTAACAGCTTAGCCAAAGCCAAACGGTTGCGTTCGCCTCCAGAAAGTACACTTACGTACTTATCGACCGCTTCCCCTCTGAATAAAAAAGAACCTAGAATATCACGTACTTTGGAGCGGTTGGTTTCATTGGCCGCATCAATCATGGTATTGAGAACTGTTTTTTTGCCATCCAAATACTCGGCTTGGTTTTGGGCAAAATACCCCAACTGCACATTATGACCTAATTTGACANTGCCATCAAAAGACAATTCTCCGACTAATATTTTTGCCAAGGTTGACTTGCCTTGACCATTTTGGCCAACAAAGGCAATTTTTTGACCCCTTTCTANTGTAAAATCAATATTTTTTAAAACCTCTAAATCTCCATATGACTTTGATAAGCATTGGGTTTCCAAGACAACTTTTCCTGGATTGATAGAAATGGGAAAACGCACACTCATAACAGCGTTGTCATTTTCATCGACGCGAATGCGCTCAATTTTATCCAATTTTTTTATAAGGGACTGCGCCATAGTAGCCTTGGAAGCTTTAGCCCTAAATTTTTCAATCAGCTTTTCAGTATGCTCTATTTGCTTTTGTTGATTTTTTTGTGACGCTATTTGCAAAGCTTTTTGTTCGGCACGGAGCTTCAAATATTGCGAATAGGGCTTGGGCATATCATAAATTTGGCCCAATACAATTTCAATGGTGCGATTGGTCACTTTATTTAAAAACATTTTATCGTGCGAAACGATAACAACAGCCCCGCTGTAATTTTTTAAGAATTGTTCCAACCAAATGATGGANTCAATATCCAAGTGGTTGGTAGGTTCATCCAAGAGCAAAATATCGTTTTGCTGCAANAAGAGTTTAGCCAATTCAATGCGCATGCGCCACCCTCCAGAAAAAGTGTCGGTAAGTTTACCAAAGTCTTCTCGATTGAACCCTAAACCTATCAAGATTTTTTCTGTTTCTCCCTGATAATTATAGCCACCTAAGATCTCATACTGCTGCTGGACTTCGTTTAAATCTACCATAAGGTCGTGGTAGGCTTGACTGTCATAATCGGTGCGCTCGGCAAGTTGAACGTTAATCTCCTCCAATTGACGCTCCATCTCTATAATTTCTGAAAAAGCTTCATAAGCTTCTTCTAAAATTGTACGTCCGTAAGCAAAGTCGATGTCCTGTTTTAAGAACCCAATGTTCAAACCTTTTTTTTCAAAACTAATTTGGCCCGAATTATATTCCAGTTCACCGGAAATNATTTTGAGTAAAGTCGATTTACCAGCGCCATTTTTACCAATTAAACCGATCCGATTCCCAGACTGCAACCGGAAAGACACATTGTCAAATAGATCTTCCCCTTGAAATGCAATACTGAGCTGGTAAACGTTTAACATTTGATTATTTTGAGACCTGATTTAAAGGTAATTTTGTNATTTTGAATCACTGCAAAAGTAACNAATTATATATGTTAAAAAAAGNGTCAAAAATCTATTCTATATTATTTGGAGTATGCCCTAAGTGCCATAAGGAGTCCATGTATGTAATTAAAANCCCTNACCGNCTTNATGANACCNTAAAAATGCATGAACGCTGNAGACNNTGNGNNACNAAATANAAAATTGAACCTTCTTTTTTTTATGGCTCTATGTATGTCAGTTATGGNGTTGGAATCGNGTTTTCNNTNGCTGCTTTTATCATAACCCATCTTTTTTTGGAGTATTCTTTAAAAATGAGCTTTGCAGCNATTGTANTTACATTGGTATGTTTTATGCCTGTCATCATGCGCCTNTCAAGAAATATTTGGATTAATTTATTTATGAATTACGATCCTAAGATGGCAGAGAAATCTAAGTAGTAAAGCGATTGATGTCTATATCTTTTGAAAGTTGGATTTCGTCTTCAATAAAATCAATAAGATTTTTAGCAACAGTTGGGGCAACAAGAACACCACGGCTTCCCAACCCATTTAAGATATATAGATTTTTATGGACTCTGTGCTGGCCAACCAAAGGACGGCGGTCTATAACCGTTGGGCGAATCCCAGCCCGTTGTTGCAGAATTTCAAAAGAGCAGTTGAGTAATTTTTGAAGTTTATTTGTAAGTGAATTTTTGGCAAATTCAGTAGGGGTATTGGTATGATCGTTCCAAGCATAGGTAGAGCCAACAAGGTATTTGTCGTAACCAATCGGAATGACAAATACACTAGATTTTAATATAACTTCAGAATTTAAATCAGGGGCATGGATTAGCATTAGTTCTCCTTTAGTTCCCTCAAGTGGAAGTTTGTTAAAAAAGGGGTTCTGCTTCAATCCAAACCCTTCTGCAAAAATAAGCTGTTTTGCAATAAGGCCTTTATAATTAACGCCCATTTGAAGGTCTAAAGCTTTGTAATTAAATGTTTCTTCTAAATACAAACCCTTCGATTTTAAGCTAAAAACGTAGGATTCTAAAAGTAACTTTGTATCGACCCGACCTGTCTGCCTTACTTCACCATATCCATATGGGGCGTTAATATTGGTATTGTCATTATTTATGACTTTAGAAATTAAAAAGGGTTGTAAATCAGGTTTATCGCATGCTAAGAACCAATTATTCTGTTCATCTACAGCATGAAAAACTCTGTAAATGGGAATCCGGTGATCTATTNTTATTCCTAGAAATATTTCCAAATCCTTATAAGTCGAAAGTGCCAGTGGAAGTTGCGAATCGGCATTCCAAGCTTTGTTAAACCGTTTAAGAACGACTGGGTTGTAAAGGCCACTAGCAACAACTGAAGCTTGTTGGGAGGAGTTGCTAACAACCTTAAAGGATTTGCCTCTTTTGCGTAGANTTTCACAAAGCATNAGCCCTGCAAGGCCTGAACCCACAATGAGNTAATCGAATTTCATTTGACAAATTTATATTAAAAAAAAACGCTTCTCAATAAAGGAAGCGTTTTTGTTAATTTAGAGTGAAGTTTAATAACTCCACATGTCTTGCTCAAGGTTTCTAATTTTCTCTTTGATACGTTGAGATTCTAACAGTTGCATGAGGGCGTTGTCTGAAATATAATCTTTAACACTTCTGTCTTGATAAACATTGTCTTGTTTATAGATATAACCTGAGAAATGCCTGGAATTAATCAAATGATCAAAAGTAACNGGCTTGGAGGTATTATTATTATTGAATGCCTTAGCATTGTGCAATGTAAATCTTGCATCGGGATAAAATATCCAAAATAATTCCACATAATCAGGTTTCATATTAGGATCCGAAAACTCTTTCATCATGGCCTTAGATCGAGGTGTAACAACCACAGGAGCAATAGCAATCGGTCTGTACCTAAGATCAGATTGTCTTTTGTCAAAATACCAAACACCTCTGATTCTGTATTTCACAACATCAGCATAACTAAACACCTCTTCAGAATACTCGTCTTCAGATAGTAGATTGTTTTCGAAAATCAATTCTTCCATGCGCGACTCGTAATCATTGTAATCATCGTCATTTAGTAAGGATTCATCCATGGTGGCATATTCTCCGACATCGATACCTCTTTGCACCAAGAAATCTTCTTTGTTACCTGCCTCATTTATGATTCTTTCTAAACCAATATTTTCATCGGTTCCAGCACGAATGATACGATACCTTTGTTTCTTGTCTANATCCTCAATGGAGAGCAAGTCTTTAAAATTGTCTTTTTTATAAATAGGATAAACACTCTGCATAGCAGCGGTTAGTAAGTAATGAATAAGAGGTCTTCTCTCATTGCCCACAACAAGTGTNTCTATAGGATAAAATAGAGGGAAATTTACTCTTTCATCTAAATTAATTTCTTCCCAAATTGTTTTTGAAAACAAAACATCTTTTTCGTCAATAAAACCATAATCAAATGGATTTTGAGGAGCATACATTTCGTCATACACGGATGATACTCCTATTTCCTCTGGAGACTTCGCATTCAAGATATTGGTCTGGCTATAAAGTACCAAAGGCAAAATAAATAAAAACAAGGGGAATCGTTTCATAATATTAGTTTGTTAATTTTATTGTTACGGCCGCTGCAGGTGGGATTTCAACACCACTAACGCCTTTAACCCTAACTTTAATGTTGTCAATGATGATCAAAGAACGTCTTGGTGAATTATTAATTAAGGNCTTTGCTGCTGGGTTTAAACGGTTTCCTGAAACTGTTATGGTCTCCCCCAAAACCGTNAGATCAAAAGCAGATACGGTTGGATTTAAATCATACACAAAGTCTCCAAAATCAGCCAATACTCGTGATGTTGTGACATCACGTTTGTTTAATTTAATGGAACCGCTCTTACCGGCAATTTTGCCAATAGGATTTGGTATATTTTTAATTCGGAATGATTTCTTTGAAGTCACCTTACCATCGTCCAGTGTAGCAACAACCGTTACGATAAGATTGTTAATCCCTGAAGGGGGATTGATAATGTATTTTCCTTGATTACCCGTCTTTGTTAGACCTGGAGCGGAAACAGAAACATTATTATCGGAAACACCCGCAAAAGAAATCGTCATTGGATTTTCCAACCCTCGGTAGAGTACATTCATCTTATCAGCTGCTACAGACGCTTCTTTAGGTCTAGGAACAACCACGTAATTCCCAAGAATAGGAATTTCAAGAGGCTTACCATCCTCTAAAAATGTAAACTGCCCATTAATTGTTTTCTCTCCAATATTACCAACATTAAAATCTAAGGTTGCTGCTCCAGTGGAGTCAATAGCAGTGGCAATGTTAATCTCTTGTCCTTGAACTACTAATTTGGTAGGCGTCACATTGGCGTATTTACCAAGGACAACTTTACCTTGAAATTTTTCACCGGCAAAAAAAGCAGATTTATCGGCCAGTACGATAGCTTGATAATTTTTAAGCGTGACAGCTTCTGTTAAGGTATTTCCTAAAAATAGGTTGAACATACTCGCCTCGGTAACCTTTACGTCATTTTGCATCGCTGTTAACTTGGTGTAGGATGCAATGGCTGGAAAACCTTTATAGTGATAATCCAACCAGTCAACTCTAATACCGTCTTTAACTCTTTTCACTTTATCAGTATTAAACCTATTATTGAAAGTTTCTAAGGCCTTTTTGTATTTCACGTCCGCTCCTAAAACTTCCCTTACATCAGATTTGTATTTTTCGATCTTCTCCATAACTTTGGCACCAACTTTNGTAAGACGGTCGCCTGTAAACCACATTTGATCTAAAATGTCTGTTTTGTCCATTTGTTCAAATGGCAACTTACCCGTTTTGGAATCAACGCTGTAATTTCCTGCTTTTAAAAGATCAACTTTTAATGTTTCGATATATTTATAAAATTCATCTGAAATGATATTTATTTGCTGGGCTTTGTTGGCAGCAACTGCGAACTCCTCTGGTTTTTCATCCCCCTTTGTGATAAGATCCTCTAAAAGCGCCTCATTGGATTCTGAAGTAGTGGTATTAGATTCCGCAAATTTTGCCTCCATAAGCCCAAATGCGGACAGTACTTCTTTTGACATATTCATAGCCATCATTGCGATGAAGACCAAATACATCAAGTTTATCATTTTCTGTCTTGCAGATACTTTTGCTTCTGCCATAATTTTTAGTTTTTGTAAATTATAAGGATTAGCTTAAAAACTAATTAGCTTTTTTTGTTCATTGCTGATAACATACCACCATAAACGCCATTCAAAGATGATAAATTGGAAGCTAGTGATTCCATTTGTTCTTTGAGCTTAGTTGCATTTTCAATAGATTCAGCATTAATCTCAGCTTGTTTGGCCGCGCTGTCCAATTGTGCTTTGTAAAGGTTGTTAATGGATGCCATTTGTGAAGTGGCTTTTGCCATCTGGTCATTATATCTGTTGGCGGTCCCAGCAGATCCATCCATGGAAGCTGCTGTTGCATTTAAGTTCTTTATATTTTCTCCCAAACTTTTTACAAGAGCACCATCAATATTNGCCTCTTTTANAAGTGCATCTAGCTTTTTAGTTAAAATCCCTTCTGGAGATTCTTTTTTGCCCCCTTTAGAAGACCCTCCAGACAATTCTGGATAAACCAAAGACCAATCCAAGTCTCCTTTTACTTTTTCAAAAGCGGAATAAGTAAATACGCCTGCTTCTACAATCATTCCAATTGTAAGAATTTCTGAACCAAAAGGCCAGTGTTGAATTTTAAAAAGTGCCCCTACAATTACAATTGCTGCACCGAGCCCGTAGACCATATTTGTGATAGTAATGTTACCCTCTTTTGCCATGATAATAGTTTTTTAAGTATATAATTTAAGTTAATTTCTAATTTGTTGCTGCATTTGCTGCAGTCACATCAGTACCCAGGTAATCCTGAACAGTTCTAAAGCCAATAAAACTCCTAGCAGAATCTGCATGCTCATAATCTCTTGTACTAACCTGNAGAAAATAAGCAACATCTTTCCATGAACCTCCGCGAATGACCTTTCTGGGATCGTCTTTTTTATTTACGTTTGGATTAAAGGATGCTGAATATGAATAAGACGTTATATCNTAAGANGAATTCACCCATTCAGAAACATTGCCAGCCATATTGAATAAATTGTAATCGTTGGGCTCATAAGCATCTGCCTCAACAGTGTATAGTGCTTGATCTGCTGCATAATTACCTCTCAAAGGTTTGAAATTTGCTAAGAAGCAGCCACGATCGTTTTTGGCATAGGGTCCTCCCCATGGAAAAGTAGCGCTTTGAAGTCCACCACGGGCAGCATACTCCCACTCTGCTTCAGATGGCAATCTAAATTCATTTACNTTTTTTTTCTTCTTTGATTTTTGGTAACCATTTTTATAAATTGTCCTCCACTGGCAAAAAGCTTTNGCTTGTTCCCATGTGACACCAACAACAGGGTAATTACCATAGGCTTCATGCCAAAAATAATCATTGTGCATTGGCACGTTGTATGCATATTTAAAGTCCTTAATCCAGACAGTTGTGTCAGGGTAAACGTTAACATCGTATTGTGTGATGAAATCACTTCTTTTCATGTCGCCAGAGATGATATAATCTGAATATTCTGCTGCAAGCTCGATATCGATTTCGGTAAATTTGAATTTGAACAAACTTACGTCCCATGTTCTTTGTCCATTATACCATTCATCAGGNGGCAGATACATACCGTCCATAACTTCAGCGTAGAGTTCATCTGGATAATCTTCTGTGTCAAATATAAGGTCTATGTCTCTGTTAATTTTGCGTTGTTCATCCCCATAGGTGTCTAGCATGTAACGCTCATAGGGGGAAAGGTCTTCAGGATCTCCTGAGTTGGCATATGCGTATTCACCAATCCCATCATCCTCATTGGTCTTTCCCTCAAGGTCTGCCATTTCAGCCAAATTATTTCTTAGGATAGAATCTCTGACCCATTCTACAAATTGTCTGTATTCGCTGTTAGTAATTTCTGTCTCATCCATATAAAAAGAGCGAACTGTTACAGTGCGCGTTGGCGCGTCTTGAAGGTCTACAATATCATCATCAGATTTTCCCATAATAAAAGCACCCCCCGGAATAAGACTCATTCCATAAGGTTTTTCTGGATGCCATCTCTTTCCTACAACGCCAGTAAGCTCGCCTTTGTCTTTGCTCCCGCAACCAACAACAAGAGCCAACGCTAATGTTAAAAATACGATTTTCTTCATAGTTTGTATTTAGAGGCAGTATACCCTTTTTATTAAAGTTCGTAAACTTATTTATATAATTTTAAAATTACAAGTTTTTTTGGTTTAATATTCTTAATTAAAACTTAAACTGATAGTTTTAATGTTTTTTATATGCTTTATACCAACTTTCAGGTATTTGACCCTGAATTGCTATGTCATAGTCACTTTGCATACATGCTATTAACGTATGTTTATTTTTTTTAGTATTCGAAACTGATAAAAATGGTGTTTCCACCCACCAACGACCAGTTTTGAGGCTT
Organism: Formosa sp.; assembly: GCA_002684355.1. Taxonomy (GTDB): domain Bacteria; phylum Bacteroidota; class Bacteroidia; order Flavobacteriales; family Flavobacteriaceae; genus UBA3537. Next base: position 12,497 of record NYVA01000048.1, on the reverse strand, counting down.
TTGTAAAAAACCAACTCTTGTCCTTGTACTAAGACAGTATACTTGTTAAATTCATCTGGATTCTGAAAATTATCATCCTTGACCCTGCAATTAAAACCTTCAATGAAATACCAAATCATTTGAGAAATCAACATTATAGTGGCTTCGTCATCAAAAGAAGGCTTGTATTCGTAAATCCCAAAAGAAGATACTTTATTGCTAATACCAGCATACCTTGAAATCGCACAAATTTCTCGGCCATCAAAGCCATTTGGAGAATATTTTTGTTTAGCACTGACCTCTGAGGATTTAACAGANTTAAGATCAACAGATACCAAGTCTGCATCNCGCATGGCAGGTTCAACTGTTTTTATATCCTTATTTAATGCACCCAGGCGGTGGTATTCGAAAAATAATTTTTCCATCAAATCGATCTCTTCTTGCGAATTGAAATAGGTTTGAAACCCCAATACTGTATAATTGAATAAATTGTAGGGTTTTTCTAAAATGACCTTCCCAACGTAATTATCGTTGGAAATTGGATTTGAAGAATCGCCTAAATCAAAACTCTTATCTACATTGACAACATTAATCATCGGCTTGATATTATCATAGGCACGGTAATGCGCATAGGTAAGGTCTTGGCTGCCACCAATAATTACTGGAATGATCTTTTGGTCAAGTAGGGTCGCAACAGTATCGGTGAGGGCAAAATAAGTATCTTCAATGTCTGCACCCATCAAAATATCACCTAAGTCAGCAATTTGAGCTGTCCAATTNCCAGGAAATAATCCATATAATGATTGGCGAATTTCTGTTAAATTGAAAGATTGCTCAACATGGTCGTTAGAATTTCTAGCTTCCAAAACGCCCACAATTGCAATATCAATACCTTTCAAATCAGGGGTAGTTTCAGAAGTATGAAGCCTTAACTTTCTACCTAAAGTTTGAAAATGAGATACCTTCACAGCTTCAACTACACGGTCGGAAATTGGTGAAAGCAAACTATAATTCATTTTATTTTTTCTTTTTTGAACGCTTCTTAACGGCTTTTTTTGGCGCCTTTGTTTCAATAATTGATTTGACTTCTTCCAAAGTGAGTTTCACAGCATCCACTGTTTTTGGAAGTTCAACTTTTATTTTACCCTTTATGATGTTGTGTCTTCCCCAACGGGCTTTTTCAACACGAATTCCTTCTTCAGCCCAGTCGTGAACAATTTTATCAATTTCTTTTTGAATTTTATCTTTAATCAATGTTTCAATATCCTCTGGGGATAAATTGTCCCAGTCGTATTTNCTGTTGACATTGATAAACATATTGTTCCACTTTATAAAAGGCCCGAAGCGTCCTTTACCCTTTTGTACAGGAAGACCCTCATATTCATGAATGGGTNCATCTGCTTTGGCTTTGTCTTTTATAATTTCGATAGCTTCATCCATCTCTATGCTCAAAGGGTCTAAGCCTTTAGGGAGTGAAATAAATTTATTGCCGTATTTNACATAGGGTCCAAAACGACCATTGTTAACCAAAACATCTTCCCCCTCATAAACCCCCAAGTCTTTAGGTAATTTAAATAAATCTAGCACCTGTTCAAAAGTTATAGAACTCAATTGCAAATTAGGGGGTACACTGGCAAAAACTTGTTTTTCTTCATCTTCCATGGTTCCAATTTGAGCCATAGGACCAAATTTGCCCAGACGGACACTAATCTGACGTCCTGTAGATGGATCATTACCTAAAATACGCTCTCCGGACTCACGATTGGCATTTTGACTTACATCTTCCACTTTGGGGTGAAAAGATTCATAAAAGCGTTTCATCATTTTAGTCCAGTTAGCCTTACCGCTAGCAATTNCATCGAAATCCGCCTCAACTNTAGCAGTGAAGTTGTAATCTAAAATCACTTCAAAATGATTGACTAGAAAGTCTGTAACAATCATTCCAATGTCCGTAGGTACCAGCTTCCCTTTGTCTGAACCAAATTTTTCGGTTTGTTCTNTTTCTTTTAAATTGTTGGCGCTTAATGTCAGTAGATTGTATATACGTTCTTGGCCTTCAACAGTTCCTTTCTCAATATAATTTCTGTTTTGAATTGTTGAAATTGTAGGGGCATAAGTAGAAGGACGCCCGATGCCCAATTCTTCTAATTTCTTAACCAAAGANGCTTCCGTGAAGCGATAAGGGGGTCTTGAGAATCGTTCTATGGCTACTATTGAATTATTTGTCAAAGATTCATTTATTTTCATGGCAGGCAACATCCCATCTTGCTCCGTGCTTTCATCATCAGTTCCTTCCAAATAGACTTTTAAAAACCCATCAAAAGTAATAACCTCACCATTGGCTGTAAAAACCTTTTCGTGGTGTGATGTTGTAATTTTAACATTGGTACGCTCCAGTTTTGCATCACTAATTTGAGATGCAATGGCGCGTTTCCAAATCAACTCATATAATCTTGCTTGGTCGCGTTCTACATTAACAGAATGAGCAGAAAAATTAGTGGGTCTTATCGCCTCATGTGCTTCTTGAGCCCCTTTAGATTTACCTTTAAAATTCCTTGGAAAGCTGTAAACATCTCCAAAAGCAGAAGTGATTTCTTGGGCAGCTGAAGTTCTTGCTTCTTGGGATAAGTTCACGCTATCAGTACGCATGTAAGTGATAAGTCCTGCCTCATATAGGCGCTGTGCCATATTCATGGTTTTACTGACAGAAAAATATAGCTTTCTAGCAGCTTCTTGCTGTAAAGTCGAGGTTGTAAATGGNGGTGCTGGTGATTTTTTTACAGGTTTTTTTTCTAAGGCGGTTACTGAAAATTCTGCATTGACATTTTTTTCTAAAAACGATTTGGCCTCAGCTTTTGAATTGAACCCTTTGGAGAGTTTTGCCTTGAATACCTGGCCACTGAAAGTTGTAAAANGCGCCTCTATCTTGTAACTTGCTACGGGAACAAAAGCTTTAATCTCTCGCTCTCGTTCTACAATCAAGCGCACAGACACGGACTGAACACGGCCAGCAGAAAGTCCACCCTTGACTTTTCTCCAAAGCACAGGAGACAACTCATAGCCTACAATACGATCCAATACACGACGTGCTTGTTGGGCATCTACCAAATCGTAGTCAATTGCGCGTGGATTNTTAACAGCTTTGTCAATCGCAGTTTTAGTAATTTCATGAAAAACAATACGCTTGGTTTTGGATTGGTCTAGCTTTAGGGTCTGGGCTAAATGCCATGCGATGGCTTCTCCTTCCCGGTCTTCATCACTTGCCAACCAAACAATTTCTGCCTTTTTAGCGAGATCTTTTAAATTTTTGACAACGGTTTTTTTGTCTTTAGTTACTTCATATTTTGGGGAAAAGTCTCCATCAACATCAACCCCCAACTCCTTGGAGGGGAGGTCAGCGATATGCCCAAAACTTGAGGCAACTTTAAAATCTTTTCCTAAAAATTTTTCAATTGTTTTGGCCTTTGCAGGCGACTCGACAATGACAAGGTTTTTGGCCATAACTTGATTTCTTAAGGCAACAAATGTAGATGATTTTTTCTATTGTAGTTTTTAAATTTTTCCTAAAATTCAAATTTATATGGAAAAATAGATCTAAAAACGCAGCTTAAAAAATTTCACAAAACAATGATAACCAATATACTAAATGGGTTTTGTGTTATTAAATTCCATTTTTTTTGCAGGCAATATAATTAAGAATTTAAAAAAATAACCTAAAAAAAGACCACCAAGACCAAAAGTTAGAATATTAACAACAGCAGTTTTCATTGTAACTAAACAAGAAATAAATTAAAAAATTAAATTTTTAAACCTGACACTTTGTCATAATAATCAAAATATCGTATCTTTGCAAACAGTCTTTGAAAGAAGCAATGCAAAAAATAGGCATGGAAAAAATCATCAACGAATCTCAACAAGGCATCTCATTATCACTNACACCTAAGCTTGAAAACACAAAAAAGTTATTTATTGAAAGNTATGGTTGTCAAATGAATTTTAGTGATAGTGAGATTGTAGCTTCTATTTTACAAAAGGAAGGCTTTAATACCACCTCAATATTGGAAGACGCGGATTTAGTACTTGTCAACACTTGTTCAATTCGTGATAAAGCTGAACAAACCGTTCGCAAACGACTTGAAAAGTACAACGCAGTTAAAAGGATTAATCCAAACATGAAAGTCGGGGTTTTGGGCTGTATGGCAGAACGCCTAAAAAGTAAATTCTTAGAAGAAGAAAAGATTGTAGACTTGGTCGTTGGGCCCGATGCCTACAAAGATCTGCCCAACCTTGTGGCTGAGATAGAGGATGGTCACAGTGCTGTCAATGTTATTCTCTCCAAGGAAGAAACATATGGCGATGTAGCACCAGTAAGGTTAAATTCGAATGGGGTCACTGCTTTTGTTTCCATCACCCGCGGTTGTGACAATATGTGTACTTTTTGCGTGGTTCCATTCACCAGAGGACGTGAACGCAGCCGAGATCCACAAAGTATCCTATTTGAAATCAATGATTTGCACGAAAAAGGGTATAAAGAAGTGACACTTTTAGGTCAAAATGTGGACAGCTACCTGTGGTATGGGGGTGGCTTAAAAAAAGATTTTAGAAAGGCTACAGAAATACAAAAGGCAACAGCGACTGATTTTGCAAAACTTCTTGATTTATGTGCCAGCGCACATCCAAAAATGCGCTTTCGCTTTTCAACATCTAACCCACAAGACATGTCTATCAGTGTCATAAAGACAATGGCTAAGCATGAAAATATTTGCAATTACATTCACTTGCCAGTACAAAGCGGAAGCAACCGGATTTTAAAAGCTATGAATCGACAACATTCAAGGGAAGATTATTTTGAGTTGATTGATAACATAAAAAAATACCTGCCAGACTGTTCTATTTCTCACGATTTGATATGCGGCTTTCCAACTGAAACAGAACAAGACCACCAAGATACTTTAAGTTTAATGCAGTACGTTAAGTACAGTTTTGGCTACATGTTTTCATATTCTGAGCGCCCTGGAACCTTGGCAGCAAGAAAGTTAGAAGATGACATCCCAGAAGTAATTAAGAAAAATCGACTTCAAGAGGTTGTAGCGCTTCAACAGCAACACAGTCTTGAACGAAGTCAAGGCTTTTTAGGCCAAGTTACCGAAGTGCTTATTGAAAAAACTTCTAAGAAATCAGATAAAGAATGGGCGGGCCGAAACTCTCAAAACAGTACCGTTGTTTTTCCAAAAGAACANTACAAAGTAGGTGATTTCGTGATGGTTAAAATTGACAACTGCACAAGTGCCACACTTAAAGGAACAGCACTTGGTTACTCAAAAAATAATTAGATTATGGAAACTATTCAATCCATCAAACAACGTTTTGGAATTATAGGAAATGATACAGGCTTAAATCGCGCTATAGAGAAAGCTATACAAGTTGCTCCAACGGATATTTCTGTCCTTATTACGGGTGAAAGTGGTGTCGGAAAGGAAGTAATGCCTAAAATCATACACCAGCTATCTCACAGGAAACACGGAAAATACATTGCTGTAAATTGTGGGGCGATTCCAGAAGGCACCATAGACAGCGAACTCTTTGGACACGAAAAAGGTGCCTTTACAGGTGCTACACAAACACGTTCTGGTTATTTTGAAGTGGCCGATGGTGGGACCATTTTTTTAGATGAGGTGGGCGAATTACCTTTGACGACCCAAGTTCGCTTACTACGTGTTCTTGAAAATGGGGAATTCATTAAGGTAGGATCAAGTAAGGTTCAAAAAACTAATGTTCGCATTGTAGCAGCCACNAATATTAAGATGTTCGAAGCCATTAATAAAGAGAAGTTTAGGGAAGATTTATACTATCGCTTGAGCACCATTGAAATTCCAATTCCTGCCCTGCGTAAAAGAAAACAAGACATTCATTTATTGTTTAGAAAATTCTCAAGTGATTTTGCCCTTAAATACAAGATGCCAACCATTAGACTTAATGAAGAAGCTGTTCAATTGCTTCAAAAATACCGCTGGACTGGAAACATACGTCAACTCAGAAATGTAGCAGAACAAATTTCCGTGCTTGAATCTAAAAGGGAGATTAATGCTGCAGCACTCAAAAGCTATCTGCCAGACATGGGGATTCAACTACCGGCAATTGTTGATAAGAAAAATCCGAACAGTGATTTTAGTACGGAGAGAGAGATTTTATACAAAGTCCTTTTTGATATGAAAAGTGATTTAAATGACTTGAAAAAGCTGACGCTAGATTTGATGGAAAATGACAATTTCAAAGATGTCCAGGAAAAAAACGAACAACTAATCCAAAAAATTCACAAAGACCCTAGTAGTAATGTGGCAGAAAATAGCAGTCAAGTTTTAGCGCTTTCTGAAACAAGCTCCCAAAATGAAACCATAGAAATTGTAAACTCTAATGAAAACTATGATTTCATCGAGGATATCGAGCAAGAAGAAGAAACCTTATCTTTACACGATAAAGAGTTGGAACTCATTAAAAAATCTTTGGAAAGGCACAACGGCAAGCGTAAACTGGCTGCGGATGAACTTGGGATTTCTGAGCGAACACTTTACCGAAAAATTAAGCAATATGATTTGTAACCCTTACAGAAAAATGTTTTTTGCTGTGGCATCGCTACTGATTTTGGGTTGTGGTTCGTACTCATTCACTGGAATTTCAATCAGTGCAGACACTAAAACATTTCAGGTTAACTACTTCCAAAATTCTGCAGATTTAGTCGAACCTGGCATCGAACGAGACTTTACCCTAGCCTTGCAAGANATTATATTAAACCAAACCAATTTGTCGCTGGTAAAGTCCAATGGAGACATCATGTATGAAGGAGAAATTGTTGAATACCGTATTTCTCCCACGACAGCAACAGCTAATAATACTGCAGATCAAAACCGACTCACCATAAGCGTAAATGTTCGGTTTTTTAACAAAAATGATGAAGAATCAGATTTTGAAAAACGATTTTCATTTTTTTATGATTACGCGGGCAGTGCCCAACTTATTGGTTCTCAAAAAACAACAGCGATCAAAGAAATTTACGACCGCATTACACAAGACATCATCAACGCTTCCTTAGCCAACTGGTAATATGAACAGGACTGATTTTTCAAATTTATTGGCTTTCCCTTCAAAGCTAAACCATGAGCAAACTGCGGGTGTATTTTCTATTATAAAAGAATTTCCTTACTTCCAAGCGGCTAGAGCCCTCTACTTAAAAGGGCTTAAAAACGAAGAAAGTTTTAAATATAATAAAACCCTAAAAACAACTGCCGCCTACACTTCGGATCGCAGCATTTTATTTGATTTTATTACCTCTGAGGCTTTTTTACAAAATACTGTTTCAGAACAAATAAAGCATAATCACGAAGGCTTAAAAACCATTAAAGTGACAGCCTTTGAGGACATTTCAAACCCACCAATAACAAAAATAGCAGCCATTGAAGTTGAAAATAAGAACAATGCCCTTGAAACCACACTTAATTTAGGAACACCATTAGAGTTTAGAAAGGGAGAAACTTACTCTTTTTCAAAATGGCTCCAGCTCACCAACATTTCTCCGATTGACAGATCTGATGATGTTACTAAAGAAACAATCAAAAAACAGCAAACAAAACAAAAACTCATCGATGAATTTATTGAAAAAAGTCCAAAAATTAAACCTCTGAAAACATTGGAACTTATAGAGAATTTGGCCGAAAAGCCAATTCTTGAATCGGATTCCCTTATGACNGAAACCCTGGCAAGAATTTACCTCGAACAAAAAAACTATGAAAAAGCCCTTCAATCCTACAAGATTTTAAGTTTGAAATATCCAGAAAAAAGTAGTTTATTTGCAGACCAAATAAAAGCAATAAAAAAATTACAAGAAAAAAATAAAAACTCATGAGTACTTTCTCAATATTTTTAGTATTAATCGTCATTGTAGCCTTTTTGTTAGTGGTGGTAATAATGGTTCAAAACCCTAAAGGGGGCGGACTCTCCTCTTCTTTTGGAGGCGGTGGCGCTCAGCAATTGGGTGGGGTCAAAAAAACGACTGACTTTTTAGACAAAAGTACTTGGGCCCTTGCCATCCTTCTATTGGCGCTTATACTACTCTCTAATGTAGCCATCGGAGGCTCTGATTCAAATCTTGAATCTAAAGCATTGGATCTAGACAGCAATACAACAGCGCCAGCACCTGAAGCTGCTGCTGAAGAAATTCCATTAAACGACGCAACTGAATAGCTTAGCCTAATAAACTGTAAAAAATGTCAATATTTGGTTGACATTTTTTATGACTGTAAGTTTGTCAGTTTCTATAAAATGGCACAATTTTAGAAATACATTAAACGTTAAAACTTTAAATTAATTTTGATATGGCTTTAAAAATCAAACCCTTAGCAGACAGGGTTCTTATTGAACCTATGGCTGCAGAAACCAAAACCGCTTCTGGAATTATCATTCCTGATAATGCCAAAGAAAAACCACAAAAAGGAAANGTTATTGCTGTTGGCAATGGCACTAAAGATGAAAAGATGACCGTTAGTAAAGGGGATACTGTATTGTATGGCAAGTATGCTGGCACAGAACTTAAACTGGACGGTCAAGATTATCTAATAATGCGGGAGAGTGATATCCTCGCAATTGTATAANATAAAATAAATAAAATGGCAAAAGACATTAAATTTGATATAGACGCACGGGACGGCTTAAAGCGTGGCGTGGATGCATTGGCGAATGCTGTAAAAGTTACACTCGGTCCCAAAGGACGTAATGTCATCATAAGTAAAAGCTTTGGCGCTCCTCAAGTTACTAAAGATGGGGTTTCTGTTGCTAAAGAAGTTGAACTTGAAGATGCCCTTGAAAATATGGGTGCTCAAATGGTCAAAGAAGTGGCTTCAAAAACAAATGATTTGGCAGGTGATGGCACCACTACAGCGACCGTTTTAGCTCAAGCTATTGTTAAAGAAGGACTCAAAAATGTTGCTGCTGGGGCCAATCCAATGGACCTCAAGCGTGGCATTGANAAGGCAGTAAAATTTATTGTAGCTGATTTAGAAAAACAAGCTAAAAAAGTAGGCAACTCTTCAGAAAAAATCANACAAATTGCTTCCATTTCAGCTAACAATGAAGAAACAATTGGTGAGCTAATTGCAGAAGCTTTTGGAAAAGTTGGCAAGGAAGGTGTGATTACAGTTGAAGAAGCCAAAGGAACTGACACCTATGTAGACGTCGTTGAAGGCATGCAATTTGATCGCGGTTATTTGAGTCCTTACTTTGTAACCGACTCCGATAAAATGATTGCAGATTTGGAAAATCCTTACATTCTTCTATTTGATAAAAAAATATCAAACCTACAAGAAATANTGCCAATATTAGAGCCGGTAGCCCAATCTGGACGACCACTTTTAATTATTGCTGAAGACGTTGAAGGGCAGGCCCTTGCAACACTTGTAGTTAACAAACTTAGAGGCGGGCTTAAAATTGCAGCCGTTAAAGCTCCTGGATTTGGGGACAGACGCAAAGCGATGCTAGAAGATATATCTATCTTAACTGGCGGGACTGTCATTTCTGAAGAGCGTGGATTTTCTCTTGAAAATGCAGATTTAGAGATGTTGGGAACCGCAGAAACAGTCACTATTGACAAAGACAACACAACCATTGTAAATGGATCTGGAAAAGCATCTGACATCAAGGCTCGGGTCAATCAAATTAAAAGTCAAATTGAAAGTACTACAAGTGATTACGACAGAGAAAAACTTCAAGAGCGCCTGGCTAAATTAGCGGGCGGTGTTGCTGTGCTTTACGTCGGAGCAGCAAGTGAAATCGAAATGAAAGAAAAGAAAGACCGTGTTGACGATGCACTAAATGCAACGCGTGCAGCGGTTGAGGAAGGCATTGTTGCTGGTGGTGGAGTTGCGCTAGTTCGCGCTCAAAAAACACTTGTAAAAATAAGTGATGTAAACCTTGACGAAGTGACCGGAATTCAGATTGTTTCAAGGGCCATTGAAGCGCCACTAAGAACGATCGTGGATAATGCTGGTGGTGAAGGGAGTGTCGTCATAAATAAAGTTACTGAAGGAAAAGGAGATTTTGGTTACGATGCAAAAAGCGATGTTTTCGTAGACATGCTGAAAGCGGGAATTATAGATCCAAAAAAAGTAACCCGGGTTGCTTTAGAAAATGCAGCTTCAGTCGCCGGAATGATTCTTACTACTGAATGTGCACTGATAGACATCAAAGAAGACGCACCAGCCATGCCTCCAATGGGCGGCGGTGGAATGCCAGGAATGATGTAATACTTTTTTAATTTTGTAATAAAAAAGCGCTTCTTAATTGAAGCGCTTTTTTTGTAAATTATATTTACTTAGTCGTTGTGGTCTTTAACAACTTTGGGATCTCGGTACTTGCAACAATCGGCCAATTGCATATAAATTTCTTCTGGGGCCTTCAATGTTTTTGTGTCGTGCCCAACTGCTGCTATATTTATTTTTATGGCCTCTAAATCGACTTTTTCTGGATTGTAAATAAGATTTAATTCATGTGTTTTTACATTCCAAACAGCGGATTTAACCCCTTTAGTTTTTAAACAGGCTTTCTCAATGCGTTTTTTACACATCTTACATACACCATCAACTTCAATGGTTTTGTAAGAATTATTTTGAGAAAATCCAATTGACGATACTAATAGCAACAATATTGTAATTATTAAAAGTCTCATATTTTTTATATTTTATTGTTAATTCAATTTAAATCGCAATCCAGCATAATACATACTTCCAAAAATTGGACCGTATACAAAAGTACTATCAAAATTTGATCCAAACGGATTTTGCGCTCCTAAAATAGGATTGTNTTGTCTTTCATTTGTTATATTCTCTNCTCCAATATAAATCTCAAATTGATCTGAAAATACTTTTGTTATTTGGGCATTTAAGGTTGAAAATGTGGGTGAATTAGCAGGTAATTGAAAATTTTCAGAACTTTGTAGTGTCGATGAAAATCGCTGCTGGCCTGTCCAATTGTATGTACTGTCAAATTTCCACATTCCCCCTTTATTATTTGAAACAGTTTCATAGGAAACATTGCTAAAAAAACGGTGTTTTGGGGTGAGCGCCTTTTGCAATTCACCACTATTGTATTGTGTTTTTACATCATAATGCTTGTAAGCAGATTTAAGGTCCAATCGCTCCAAGGGCGTGTAATTAAACTCTATTTGAAGGCTGTTGGCAAAACTCTCACCATTGAGGTTATAAAAATTTATTTCTGTGGGTATTTCATAGTCAACTACCACTTGATTTTGAAAATCCGTTCTGTAAAAATCTATGGTTATATCGGCTTTTCTTTCAAAAAGTGTAAAGCCCTGAAGCATTGAAAGTCCATAATTCCACGCAATTTCAGGATCTAATCCATAAATGACACCATTAGCGTTTTGAATATTAATGGCTCTGTTAGAGGCAAAAAAGCGTTGATTTTCAGNAAAAATATTGGCCGATCGCTTTCCGCGCCCTATTGAAAAACGCAAAGCAGACTTCCCCCAGGGTGTATAACGAACGTGCAGGCGTGGGGTTAAAAATGTTCCTAGTAAATTGTGATGGTCCAAGCGTATTCCTGCGGTTAAATTAAGGTTTTCTAAATTATCAAATGCATATTCAAAAAAACCTCCTATTGAATTTTCATTTCTAGCAAAGGTATTATTTTCAACTTGCTCTTCATAAGCATCGTGTGAGAAGGTAATGCCTGTTTTAATTTTGTGACGGGAATTACTTATGATAGAATTGTACACCAAATTTGTATAGACACTTTTGTGATCAATATCATAGATGCGATTGCCAAAATAAGCGGCTTGATCGTGTTGACTGTAAGCCAGCTGAACTCCCAAACTCTGGTAAGGTATTTCAGGATTTACATAACCAAATTTACCTGAAAAATCAAAACGTTTGGTGTCGACTTCGCTGCCCCAGACCGTACTTCCAAATTTATGAATTGAGGGGTTGTAATNTATTTGCCCTGTTTGTTTTTGATCGTCTAAAAATCGGAAATTTATTAGCGTTACTAATCCTTTTTCAAGATTTGTATATTGCCATTTGTTCATCACATTAATTTGCTTTCCCAAAGGCATATCCAAGAAAGAATCTTTGTTTTTATCAAAAGTCTGGTTGCGGGTGTCAGCGTGAATGTAAAAACCAGTNCTCCAATTGGAATTAAGTCTTGAATTTAAATGGNTNTTGAGTTCCAATCGCCCATTGATTGACCCATANAGATTTACAAATAATTTGGGGTCTGTCAATGGCTTTACAAGCTCTGCATTGATCTGTCCCGTAATGCTCTCAAAACCATTTGTGACACTCCCAGCGCCCTTAGTAACCTGTATACTTTCAACCCAGCTGCCAGGAATAAAACTCAACCCATAAACTTGAGCAGCACCACGTACTGATGGAATGTTTTCATTGGTTATGAGAATGTAGGGGCTGTTAAGACCCAACATTTTAATTTGCTTTGTCCCAGAAACCGCATCTGAAAAA
>NYVA01000047.1 GCA_002684355.1 Formosa sp. | reverse complement strand
ATAATTTTATATAATAAGGAGGATAAATTATGGCGCTACCTAAACTGACAACTCCAACATATGAGTTGGAAATACCATCAACAGACGAGAAAATAAAGTTTCGTCCGTTTCTGGTAAAAGAAGAAAAGATATTAATGATGGCGATGGAGAGTAAGTCAAGTGCTGATATTACTCAAGCTGTAAAAGATATCGTTACAGAATGTACTTTTAACAAAGTAACCATAGACAATATGCCTATGTTTGATGTTGAATATATATTCTTACAGATAAGAGCAAAGTCTGTTGGTGAAGTTTCTAAATTGAAACTATTATGTCCAGACGACAAAAAAACTTATGCTGATGTAGAGTTAGATTTAAATGAGGTCAAAGTTCAAGTCGGTGAAGATCATACTAACAAGATTGAATTAGATAATGGTATGGGTATAATTATGACTTATCCTACTATCGATTCTTTTAGAGATTCTGGCATAAGAGATATCAATGCTAGTAATATGTTAGAGGTGATTAGTGGTTGTATTCTACAAATATATGAAAAGAACGGTGAGAAGACCTACGACCCTAAAGATCAGACTAAGAAGGAGTTGACGGAGTTTATCGAACAATTGAATACTAAACAATTTAAACAAGTTCAAAAGTTTTTTGAGACCATGCCTAAACTAAAACACGAGATTACGATAAAGAACCCTAAGACTAAAAAAGAGAGTAAGGTGACACTAACAGGACTTAACGATTTTTTCGGGTAGCCCTTTCACATGATAGTTTAGAGAATTACTTTACGACTAACTTTTCTCTAATGCAACATCATAATTATTCTCTCGCTGATTTAGAGAATATGCTACCTTGGGAAAGGGAAATATATGTGGATATGTTAATCACATATATTAAGGAAGAAAACGAAAAAGAAAAAAGAAGAAAACAACAAGGAAAATAAAATGAGTGAAGACATAAAGGTTGCAGAACCTAAACAAAAAATACAAGTTGATTTAGAGGTCGATACATCTGTTAAAGATTTAGGTATCAATCCATATGCAAAATTAATTCATTTGGCGAGAGCCGTGGACGCATGGAGAATATTTCCTAGATTGTTCTTAACAGTTTATATCGTATTATTATATAAATGTGTAATATGGTATATGAATTTACAGGCACCTACTATGGAACAAAGTGGGTTAATCAGTATCGTTGTTGGTGCTGGGGCTGCCTGGTTTGGTCTATACACAGGAACAAGTAAGAGTAAAAAGTAAATGTACGGAGCGTCATCATTCCCAACAGTATCAACAGGATTTACTAGTGATAGTAAAGCTATGGTACCTACATCCGTTCAAGGCATGGCAGACAAGGTTACAAAAATGTCACCTCTTGAATCTATGCAAGAGGTATTTTTTGACATAAGAGATGGTATCGTTGGCTTATCTGAATCTATAAAAAATCAAACAGGATTATTAAACAACACTTTACTTGGTGTAATTACAACTTTAAAAAACATAGGTAATCTAGCGGCAAAAGATTTAGGTTTTGAGAAAAAAACATTTGATATAGTAAAACAAAACGAAGTAGAAGATGAGAGAGATGAGAGTCTTGGTACAAAAGATAAGGGTGATAAATCAGGTCTTCAACTACTTGATACCATAAGAGATAGATTTAATGGTCTTATTGATCTTCTTACACCTAAAAGTGAGTTAGGAAAAGTAGGTTTACTAGGTGCATTGACACTTGGTATAGTATCTCTACTTCCTAAATTAGAGAAAGCATTTGAGGGTGTGTTTAGATTTACAGGTGAGAAGTTAATACCTTTTTTAGATAGCATATTTGATATAAAAGATGATGAAACAGGTGAGTTTAAGTGGGATAAAATTTTAGGTATAGGACTTGGCGCTTACGTTGCAGGAAAATTACTTCCTAGTATCATGACCCTGGCATTTAAAGTACCTACAGGTGGTATTGGTGGTAAGGTGGTAGGATATGCAGCTCTAGCAGCATGGGCAATGGGTTCGGCAATTCAGATGGTCGGTGATATAGTAGCGGCACAAGACTGGACAGAGGGCATGGGTGCAACAGATTCTAAATTAGCAAACTCAATAGGTGGTGCATTGGGTGGTGATATATCAGGTGGTTTTGTAAATTCTATAAAAAATGCTAGTAAATTTGGGGGATTATTTGCTGCTACAGGAGCAGCATTAGGTACACTTGTGTTTCCTGGTGTGGGAACACTTGCTGGTGCATTGATTGGTGGTGCTATAGGTATTGCAGTTGGTGGTATACTAGGATTCTTTGGTGGTGGTAGAATTGCTAAGTTTATGAATAGTATAGGAACTTTTGTTTCTGAATCTTATGAGAAGATGGTTCAAGGTGTAAGAGATTTCTTTGTTGATAGAGAGATAACAGGACCTGTTGGTGAGTCATACACACAAAGAAGTGCAGTAGGTGAAGTTATAGATAGATTTAAAGCAGACTTTAAATTAATGGGTGAGCAGATGTCGGACTTTTTATATGATGATGAGGGTAACTTGTTTGGTATAGATTTTCAAGGTCTTAAAGACCTAATGCCTACACTACAAGAGATAAAGGATGCTCTTATAAGTGCTTTACCTGAATATTTAAGACCTGATACAGAATTTGAAAAACAACAAAAATCAGATATTAAGAGTCTAAAAGACAAAGATTTTTTTAGAAAAGACAAAATAGGTTTTAGTGAGATTACTCGTGCTAATATCAATGACGCCACAGCAGATGAATTACAATCATTGTTAGATAGAGAGGGTGATGATTTAAGACCAAAAGACATAGAGTTTATAAAACAGGCGATTAGAGCGAAACAAGAAAAAGAGATGATCATAAATCAGACAATGAAAGAGAAGACAACAGAAATTAAAAGACAAGAAACTATTAGAGCAGAAACAGGTGCGCCAGGCAACATAGTGATCGCACCTACGACAAATACTAAAGGTGGCGATACCTATGCTGTTAGTAACAGCACATTTAATGGAACACCAAGAGTAGATGGACTTGACTCAACATCAGGTGCATTATTAGATTTTTTTAGAAGATAATGTTAGAAACAATATACTATAAAATATTTGAGTTTGTTATGTTGACACTAATGATTGCTTTATTTGGATTATATGTTGTATATCTATTCGCAGAGATGATTATCCTTTCTGTCGTAGATGTTTTTCAGTCCATATATCAAAAATAATATTTCTATCATCACACCATTTACGAGCAGACGCAAACTTATCACGATTCATTTGATAAGTCTTCATTTCATACAATACAGTTGACTTCTTCTTACCCTTGCCACCTACAGGTGGTCGCAGGTCTTTAGTAGGTTTTACCTCTATGAGATGAGTTTTTAACTTGCCGTCTTTGGTCTTGACCTTGATTAGAAAATCAGGAAAGTATCTACGCACCTTCTTGGTCGCAGTATCATAATAAGGTATCACAANCTCCTCACTTGCCCATGCTATTACGCTAGGNTTGACATCAAAATATTTCATACANCTACGTTCCCACATTGAACGNTATANTATATTAGAGGTNTCGCCTATGTATTTGNNNGGGTTCTGAGGNGTNAATTTACCTTTGTATTTTTGTGATCTTTCATTCATAACATATAAATAGTAATATAACTATTTAGTAAGGAAANNATGNNAAATTTATTCAATTCATTAAACAAGTTAAAAAGTAATATCTTTGGTGGCCCTGGCAATACAGGTTTCACTAAACCACCTGCCACAAGAGTTGCTAAACTTGGTATAGAAGATACACCAACTAGTCTCCTTAGTGTTGACCCATTGGCTTTTGCCACTTTCTCTTATCCTAAAGATGTGACAAACAATGTGGAAAATGGTCACTATATGCTATTTTACGTCAACGTACAGAATAGATCAAAATTTCAATATCAAAATCCTGAAGGTAAACCAGTACCTGCTGTCCGACAAGTTAAAGTTAAAACTTTTAAACACCCAGGCGGACCCCCTAATCAACCTATGATAGAGGGATCAGAGGTAAGAGATATGAGAGGTGAAACTGGAGTAACAGTAAATTATTATACAAATAGAGCAGCGAAAGCGGGACAAATAGGTTCAATATCTGATGGCACAGGTGGTGGTCCAGCAGGTGGTGGTGGCACTTTAAAATCAGGTAAATTAAAAGCATCACAACAAACAGGTATCGCTGCAAAGGCAAAAACAACAACAAGAGTATCAGATTCAGTTGCCATCTACTTACCACCTAACGTACAAGACAATACGACAGCGACCTATAATGATATGCAGACAGGTATGTTGGGATATGCAGCTGCGACTGGTCTAGACTTTACTAAATTCATGGGTACTAAAGATTACGAGGGAGCAGCCAAAGCACTCACAGCCGGTCTAGCAGGATTTGCGACTGAGGCTGCAAAAAAGGCTGCGGCTGGTCTTGCAGAAACGCTTGCTGGCGCAGAGGGTGCTACACAATTAGCAAACAGAGTCTTTGGTCAAGCAGATAATCCTTATATGGAAGTATTATTTGAGTCAATGGGTATAAGGCAGTTTACATACAACTTTACGTTTGCACCAAGAAATGAAGAGGAAAGAGATGATGTACAATCAATTATACAATTATTCAGATTTCATATGGCACCTGAACTACAAGGTGGTCAAAGTCGTTTCTTGACATTACCATCAGAGTTTGATATCCATTATATGTATCAAGCAAAAGATGGCACAAATAGTGAGAATGATTATTACAATAAGATTGCGACTTGTGTACTAGAAAATGTTGCTGTTGATTATACACCTGGTCAGGTTAGATCATTTAAAGATGGCTCGCCTACTCAAATCACAATGGCTCTAACATTTAAAGAAACAGAAACATTAACAAAAGATAAAATCAACGCAGGTTATTAATTATGTCATATTTTTCAAGATTTCCGATGATGGTCTATGATATGAAGGACAATAAAAATTACAAATTGTTGCCTGACATATTAAGACGTGTTAAGACAAGATCAGCAATCGCAGCCTCACTCAGTCTATTTGATACCTATGATGTTAGAAATGGTGAACGACCTGAAGATATAGCATTTAAGTGGTTCGGTGACGCAGAATTACATTGGGTTATTCTTATGACAAATAATGTCACCGATAGATATTATGGTTGGCCGATGAATGACGTACAGTTTCAAGAATTCTTGGAAGACAAATACGATAATCCTGATGCCATACATCACTACGAGGTCACAAAGTCAAGTGGTATTACGACACCACAAGGTCCTAATGACTACTCTCATAAGGTAGAGGTTAATTCAGATGAAGTGGGTGCTGTTAGCGTATCAAATAGAGAATATGAGGAAAGAGAACAAGATAAAAAAAGATCAATTAGATTATTAGATAAGAGATATTTAAATGAGTTCATCGAGGAGTTCAATAATCTAATATCAGAATAATATTATGGTTAAATTTTTCACAAAAGATAGCTCTGACAAAGCAGGCGATTATAATCTCTCGCATATTGATTTAATCAATCACAGAGGTCAGATTATTGACCTTAAATTCATTGTGATTGAGATGAATATCTATGAATCGATATACAAGAACGCAGTCACAGGATCAATAGTCATAACAGACGCAAAGAATCAGATCGGTAGATTAGAGATACAAGGTCTTGAGCGTATCGCATTTAAACTTGCCACGCCAGGTATAACAGAAGCAGAGGATCTACTGGATGCCAGCGTAGAAACAGGTGAGCCATTCCATGTATATAAGATAACAGATCGTAAACAAGTCAATCAGGGCTTGTTGGTGTACACATT
>NYVA01000046.1 GCA_002684355.1 Formosa sp. | reverse complement strand
GGCTCGAACCAAGGACCCTCTGATTAACAGTCAGATGCTCTAACCAACTGAGCTAAGGAGGAATATTTTTCACTTGCGCGAGCGCAAATATATGCCATTTTTTAGTTTACACAAATAGAAAGCCTAAAATAATTAGCTAAAAATGGCCTTGTAAATGTCATTGCCATTGGCAAATAAAACCAAGGCAATTAAGATGAGGAATCCTGCCGTTTGGGCATACTCCATGAACTTATCCCCAGGCTTGCGGCCAGTCACCATTTCATACAATAAAAACACCACATGCCCGCCATCCAGTGCCGGAATAGGAAGTAAATTCAAAACCCCGAGCATTACAGATAAAAAGGCGGTAATGTTCCAAAAAGTATACCAGCTCCATGTATCTGGAAAAATGTCCATAATTGCTTTAAAGCCACCGACACCTTTATAAGCACCAGTACTGGGCGAAAAAATCAACTTGAGTTGGGCCCAATAACTAACAACAGTTTCATTAAATTTATGCAATCCAATGCCGATACTTTGACCGAGGCTATACTCTCTTCTGAGGATTTTTCGAAAGCCTGCGGCTTCAAGATCTTTTGCAGAAACTTTTACTTTAAACTCTATCATACCAGCCGCATTGACTTGAACTTTGCGCTCCAGCAAAGTACCATTGCGCAATACGCTTAAAACTGCTGTTTGTCCTTTTCTAGCCAACAGCAAAGGCGTTGACTGGTCGGAAAACTGTGCGGGTTCCCCATCAATAGCCATTAGAAGATCGCCTGACTGTAAGTCGACATCAGAATTGACAGAGCCTTCCATGGCAACATCAAAAATAAAAGGCATTCTAAATTCTATAAAATCTTTTGATTTTGAAGTGCTCAATTGCCCAAGAAAATCCACTGGAAATTCCAGTGTTTGCACATCGCCGTTACGTGAAATAGTCATCGTTTTGGCAGTGATAATTTTCTTTCTTATTTCCGTGTAGTAGGCAATCTCGGAACCATTGATGGCTAAAATGTTATCCCCTGTTTTAAGGCCGAGGTTTTTAAGTACGGGATTGGAAATCAAATAACCGCCGCGTACCGTTTTGGCGTCTACATCGGCATCACCATAAGCAAAAGCTATAAAAATATAAACCAAAGCCGCCAAGACAAAGTTGACCGTTACCCCCCCCAACATGATGATGAGCCGTTGCCATGAGGGCTTGGATCTAAACTCCCAAGGCTGGGGTTCTTGCTCCATCTGCGCTGTATCCATGCTTTCATCAATCATGCCTGCAATCTTGACATAACCGCCCAAAGGCAACCAACCAATACCGTAAACCGTCTCTCCAATTTTTTTCTTGAACAGCGAATACTTGACGTCAAAAAAGAGATAAAATTTTTCAACCCTTGTCTTGAACAGCTTGGCAGGAATAAAATGGCCGAGCTCATGGAAAACAATAAGCAGTGAAAGACTTAATAAAAACTGAGATATTTTAATGAACAATTCCATAAAGGGTGTTGAATTTGGATGACAAATGTACCAGTTTTCAACATAGTAACAAAACCAAATAAAAACAGATTTGAGTTCAATTTTAATTCACTTTTTAAGCTTTGTATTGTACCTTTGCATTTGGATTTAAAAAGCATGCTGAAGACACTCAAAAAATACTGGATATTTATAGCGACTATGGGGGGGCTTTCCGTACTTATTCTAACGGCTTTTTACAACATATTAAAACCCGAAAGGGTGCTGCCCATTTACCAGCCGGCACAAGTGAATCCGGAATTGGTCGATAGCAGCGTCCAGTACCAAAAAAAATACCATAAAATTGCCGACTTTGCACTTGTAAATCAAAACGGAACGCGTATTACACAGGCGGATTATGATGGTAAAATCTATGTCGCCGATTTCTTTTTTACCACATGCCAAACCATTTGCCCCATCATGACCGAACACATGTATGAAATTCAGCAAGAAACGCTTTCAGATCCAGATATTCTTTTATTATCCCATTCTGTTACACCAGAAATTGACAGCGTCGCACAATTGCAGCGTTATGCCAAAAGAAAAGGGGTTATCGACTCCAAATGGAACCTGGTAACTGGCGATAAAAAGCAAATTTACGACCTGGCCAGAACCTCCTATTTGGCCGTAAAAACAGCTGGAGACGGTGGGGACTACGACATGATCCATACCGAAAATTTTATACTCATAGACGCCAACAAACAAATTCGTGGATTTTACGATGGCACAGATCCGGGGGCGATAGAAACACTTCTAGATGATATAAAAGTGTTAAAAGCAAGTATGTATAAGTGATCTTTTGTTACTTTTGTTTGATTTAAAATGAATCTAAATAAGAATGGGGCTTACAATAGCTGATTTAAAGAAAGGAGAACGCGGAGTCATAACAGACAGTTCTTCAAAAGATATTCCGCTCAAACTATTGGAGATGGGTTGCCTGCCTGGCAACGAAGTCAAACTTTTACAATTAGCCCCTTTTTATGATCCCCTCTACTTAAACGTAAACGGCAGCTTTTTAGCCATTCGAAAGGACACCGCTGCCCTTATTTTAATAGAAAGAATTGATGGGTAAACAAATCAAGGTTGCGCTCATTGGAAATCCAAACACCGGCAAAACTTCTGTGTTCAATGCACTAACGGGTTTAAATCAAAAAGTAGGAAACTACCCAGGCATCACTATAGATAAAAAGGAAGGTATTTGTAAATTATCGCGGGGGGTAAAAGCACACATCTTAGATTTACCTGGGACTTACAGCCTCAACGCATCGTCTATTGATGAAAATGTGGTCATTGAATTGTTGCTAAACCAAAAAGACAAAGATTTCCCGGATGTGGCTGTTGTGGTTGCTGATGTCGAGAATCTAAAGCGAAATCTGCTGCTATTTACCCAAATTAAAGACTTAAAAATTCCAACCATATTGGTAGTCAATATGAGCGATGTCATGGTGCGCAAAGGCATTGCATTAGACATTGCTGAACTTGAAACTCAATTAAATACCAAAATAGCTTTGGTCAGCACAAGAAAGGGCACAGGGCTCCAGAAGTTGAAAACCTTAATTGAAGGTTATAAAACTCTACCAAAAAAACAGTGCC
Source organism: Formosa sp. (assembly GCA_002684355.1). Classification (GTDB taxonomy): domain Bacteria; phylum Bacteroidota; class Bacteroidia; order Flavobacteriales; family Flavobacteriaceae; genus UBA3537. The sequence goes on along the minus strand of NYVA01000046.1, from coordinate 16,223 downwards.
TGGATGCCAGAAGTATAGATGTTGATTATTTTGAACGCCTAGAAAAAGCATTTCCAAATCAAGAGGTATACAAACTATGGTTGGTCGTTACTCAAGATGTAAATTTTGGCAAAATAGCACGCAAAGAATTAGACGTTTCAAAGTTCCAAACCAAATCCACCTCAGAACTCAAGCGCTTGCAGCAAAAAGAGGCCATAAAACGATATCAATTTATCAATGGGGTGCTTAAAAAAGGCCAGGTAATAGACCGATCAAAAGCCAAAGATCTCAGAAGCAAGCTAGACCGAATTCTAACACATAAAGTATGGGGTTACGTTATCTTCTTAGCCATTTTAATGACCATTTTTCAAGCCATTTATGACTGGGCAAGCTTTCCAATGGATTTGATAGACACCTCCTTTGCCAGCTTGGCAGAGTGGGTTAAAAACAGTTTCCCCAATGGTGGCATGCTGACTGAGCTACTTGCCGAAGGGGTTGTTTCGGGAATTGGAGGGGTGGTTATATTCATTCCTCAAATTGCCTTTTTGTTTTTATTTATTTCTATTCTTGAAGAAAGCGGCTATATGAGTCGAGTTGTATTTTTAATGGACCGCATCATGCGGCGCTTTGGCATCAGCGGAAAGAGTGTAGTCCCATTAATTTCTGGAACGGCCTGCGCCATTCCTGCCGTTATGGCCACCCGAAACATCGAAAATTGGGAAGAGCGATTGATCACCATTTTGGTCGTGCCTTTTACAACCTGCGCCGCGCGACTTCCAGTCTACCTCATTATCATTGCCTTGATCATACCAGAAGGCACGTTTTTGGGATTCAGCTACCAAGCATTAACCTTAATGTCACTCTATCTTATTGGCTTTGGAATGGCCATCTTTTCAGCCTATATATTAGACCACGTTATGAAAAAAGAGCGCAAGTCCTTTTTTGTTGTGGAAATGCCAAATTACAAACTGCCTTTACTTAAAAATGTGCTCATTACTGTAATTGAAAAAACCAAAACCTTTGTTTTGGAAGCAGGGAAAATTATCTTGGCTATTTCTATTATACTATGGGTCATGGCGTCCTTTGGGCCAGGAGAAAAATTTAATAATGCTGAAAGTATTGTTACCCAAAATAACATTGACATCCCAAAGGGCGAGCTTGACGATAAAATTGCTGCTTACCGATTAGAACACTCCTACATAGGCATTGTTGGTAAAACTATAGAACCCATTATTAGACCCTTGGGCTATGATTGGAAAATAGGGATTGGATTGGTCGCTTCTTTTGCAGCAAGAGAGGTCTTTGTTGGAACTCTGGCCACTATTTATAGCGTAGGAAGTGCCTCAGAAGATGAAAGTATTGACACCATCAAAACAAAAATGGCCAATGAGCGGTACAGTGATGGTCGGAAAGTCTTTACGCTAGCCTCGGGAATTTCACTGTTGCTTTTTTATGCCTTTGCCATGCAGTGCATGAGCACCCTTGCCATAGTAAAAAGGGAAACTAAAAGTTGGAAGTGGCCAATGGTACAGCTTGTGGGTATGAGTATAATTGCGTATGTTTTTGCTTTGATCGCGTTTCAAATTCTGAATTAACCATATGAACCCAACATTAGAAGCCATTGTACTTTTCGCAGCCTTAATAACTGCTGTTTTATTCCTTCTTAGAAAAAGAATTTGGAAAAGGAGTAGCTCTAAAAATTGTGGGGATGGTGATTGTAAGTGCTAACCCAAAGCCACATCTAAGGTCATCATGACAATAAACCCACCTATAAACCCCAGGGTCGCTATGTCCGTATATTTATCACGCTGTGTTTCTGGAATAACCTCCTCCACGACCACAAAAATCATTGCACCTGCAGCAAAGGCCAATGCATAAGGTAAAATGGGGGTAAAAAAGGTCACTGCCAAAGCACCAAAAACGGCTGCTACTGGCTCAACAATAGCCGATAATTGGCCATACCAAAAACTCTTAAAACGGCTAACGCCTTGGCGTCTTAGTGGCATGGAAACTGCAATCCCTTCTGGAAAGTTCTGAATGCCGATGCCTAGAGCCAAAGCCACTGCACCTCCAATGGTCGCTTCTGGAATTCCAGCCGCCACGCCTCCAAACAACACCCCTACGGCAAGACCTTCTGGGATATTGTGCATGGTAATGGCCGACACTAGTAAAGTGGTCCTGTGCCAGGGAGACTTAATACCTTCTTTTTCACTTTCTTTAAAATTGATGTGCAAATGCGGGAGTATTTTATCCAAACCGTATAAAAACAATGCGCCCAATCCAAATCCAATGGCAGAAGGCAAGACCTTGACAAAACCTTCACCGGGACTCATTGCTATGCCTGGAGCTAACAAACTCCAAAAGCTGGCGGCCACCATTACGCCTCCCGTAAAGCCAAGCATGCCGTCAAGCAAGCCCCGATTCATGCCTTTTAAAAAAAAGACAAGCGAAGCCCCGAGGGCGGTTAAAATCCAAGTAAAAAGCGAGGCGTAAAAAGCGGCTAAAACGGGGCTGATAGATTCAAAATATTGAATGATAATTTCGAGCATGTTCAGGATATTTTTACAAATAAATTATGGGCAACTTCTTTGGAAATTGACCGTTGAATGTTGTTGATTTTTACCGCCATAGATTCATCATAAGATTCTCTAGAAAGCACGGTTATTTCAGTCCCCAAAGCAATTTTGTGCTTGTCTAAATACTGTAAAAATTTTGGCGTTGAGTCTTTGACACCAACGCAAATACAGCGTTGCAACTGCTTGACTTTGGCCAGCAACAGTTTTTGAGAAGAAGGCATNTTNCCGTTNGCATCTGGAATGGGNTCACCATGCGGNTCTTCTGTGGGGAACTCTAAAAAGGCNTCTAATTCANNGGTTAGTTTNTTAGACTTTATGTGTTCTAATTGTTCGGCNACCTCNTGTACTTCGTCCCAAGAAAANCGAAGTTTNTCTACCAAAAANACTTCCCACAAGCGGTGCTTTCTAATCACAGATACAGCAGCCAATCTGCCATTTTCGGTAAGCTTTNCGCCCTTATACTTCTGATAATCAATCAACCCTTTTTCNAANAGTTTTTTAATCATGTCGGTNGCAGAAGAAGCNTTTGTTTCCATTTTNTGGGCAATGGCATTGGTGCTGACCGCNGTTTTGTCGTACTTGGACAAATGAAAAATTGCTTTTAAATAATTTTCTTCTGAAAGCGTGGCCATNTTNCTATTTTACACAAATGTAAATAAATTTTTAGTCTTATCTAAATATTGAAGTATNTTTGCACCAATGANACCCATCAACCGCATCTTANTATTATGCCTNCTAAATGCNNCCNTTCTANACGGGCAGTTGTATANCATTGAAGGAAAAATTCAATCCATAGACAACCCTTTGGCCTTTGCCAACGTTTTTATNAAAAGTCTTGAAAAAGGAACAGTTGCCGATGAAAAAGGNGCTTATAAACTAGAANGNTTAAGGGCTGGNNTCTATATCCTTGAANTTTCTTTTACAGGCTATATAAGCGNACAAAAAGAAATTCGAATCANNGATCAAAACAGAAATATCGATTTTCAATTGNAGNCAGATTCGTTTTTAGAAGAAGTGGTTATNACAGGAACCCGCACCTTTAAACGNAAAACCAANACNNCNGTTATTGTCAATATTTTAAGCAGNACTGCTTTAGACAATGTACAGGCTTGTAATTTNTCAGANGGTTTAAAGTTTCAACCNGGTTTGCGTGTGGAAACAAACTGTCAAACNTGNAACTACACCCAGCTTCGNATGAACGGCTTGGCNGGCGGCTANTCTCAAATTCTTATCAATGGAAGGCCTNTTTTTAGCCCACTGACCGGGCTGTANGGCCTAGAACAAATTCCCGTCAATATGATTGANAGGATAGAAACCATTCGCGGCGGCGGTTCAACGCTCTATGGCTCTAGCGCCATTGGAGGGGTCGTCAATGTAATCACCAAAATCCCCAAATCCAATAATATAGAAATAAGTTATGCTCACCAAAGCATCAAATCGGCGGCCAATGAAAATATATTCAATGGAAATGCAACACTTGTTTCAAAGGACAAATCGACAGGTGTCGCCTTATTTGCCAACAAAAGAACACGGGAATATTACGATGCCAATGGAGATAATTTTTCTGAACTTCCTGCGCTGGAAAATACAGCTTATGGAGCCAGCCTTTTCTATTTACCCAATGAAAACCAAAAATTAGAAGCCAGTCTCAGTCACTTAAACGAATACCGCTACGGAGGAGAAATGGTCGACCAGACCGCGCATTTGAACCAACAAGCGGAAGACCGAACCCACAATGTATTGATGGGAAGTCTAGATTATCAAATCAATTTTAATGAGGATAAGAGCGCTCTAATCGCATACCTCTCAGGACAGCGAACGAACCGCGACCATTACACCGGAATTTTCCCGGATGGATCGGCAGCAATAGAAACCCATTTAAGCAGCCCGCCTTACGGCATTTCAGAAACAACGACTTTCCAAGGGGGGGCGCAATTAAACTACAGGGTCAATCGTTTTTTTAAAGGCACCAATGTATTTACATTGGGCGGTGAGTATCTTAAAGACGCTGTTTTAGACAATATTCCAGCTTACGATTACAACATCGATCAAACGACTGAAAGCCAAGCCTTGTTTTTACAAAGCGATTGGGAAATTACGCCAGCCTTGAGTTTGCTTTCAGGCATCAGGATGGAGCGGCATAATTTGGTGGATAAGCTCATTTTTAGTCCGCGCATTTCGGTCATGTACAAACCACAATCTACACTACAAATTCGAACGACTTGGAGCAGTGGTTTTAGAGCACCGCAAGCCTTTGATGGCGATTTACACATTGCCTTCGCAGGGGGTGGTGTCTCAAGAATTTCATTGGCAGAAAACCTTAAGGAAGAGCGCTCAAACAGCTTTAGCGCCTCCGTTAATTACGACCACCCTACTGAAAATTATATTTTTGGATTTACCTTGGAAGGGTTTTATACTTCCTTAAATGATGCCTTTTTCCTCGCACCGCTTGGTGAAGATGCCTTTGGAGAACGTTTTGAAAAACAAAACGGCGAAACGGCTAGAGTACAAGGAATGACTGTGGAGGTGCGTGCAAATTATAAAAAGAAAATTCAACTTGAAACAGGGTTTAATATCCAATCTAGCCGTTATGACAGCGCAGTTGAAGTGCTTGAAGGATTGCCCTCCACGCGGGAATTTTTACGAACCCCAAATCAATATGGGTTTGCCACCCTAAGTTATTTGCCCAATGAAAAATTCAAAAGCAGTATAAATTACGTCTACACCGGTCCAATGAAATTATTGCATTTGGCTGGCGCTCCAGAACAAAGTATAGATGCGTTTTTGACTTCAAAAGCTTTTTCTGAACTCGGGCTTAAAACAAGTTATACTTTTGGTTTGAAAAATACAGCCGCGAAATTGGAAATTTTTGGAGGTATAAAAAATGTTCTAGATGCCTACCAAACAGATTTTGACAGTGGTAAAAACAGGGACAGTAATTATGTTTATGGACCAGCAATGCCAAGAACAGCTTTCTTGGGTTTAAAAATAAGCAGTTTTTAGAATCCTAATTCTGATTGCAACTGTTCATAGGCTTCTTGAACCTTCCTGAATTTTTCCTCAGCCCCTTTTTGATGGACTTCGCCGAGGTGCTGAACCTTATCGGGATGAAATTTTTTGGCCATTTTTCGGTAGGCCTTTTTAATAGCTTGAGGACTGGCGCCTTTCTCTATTTCTAAGATTTTATAAGCATTGGCCTGGCTGCTGTAAAACATGGCCTTGATGCTTTGAAAATCGTTTGCACTGATTCTTAAGTATTGGGCAATTTGTTCAATGACGGACACTTCGCTGGCCGCTACAGCCCCATCGGCCTTGGCAATTCCAAATAGAAAATGTAACAGTTGCAAGCGCGAGGCATGGTCCATCATTTGTTTAATTTGCAAACACACTTGACGCAGCGAAATATTTGATTGTTGGTTGATGGCTTTGAACAACCTAAAGGCTTGATTCGCGCGTGCTTTCCCATACATCTGTACGAATTGGCGACGCACAAAATCCAATTCCCGCCGGTCTTGTTTGCCGTCAGCTTTTATGACAAGAGAAGCCAAAATCAGCAAACTTACTTCAAAATCCCCCGATTGGGTTTGTGAGCGCGCCCGCTTCTGGGTTTGGAATTTCACCGATGAATTATCCACCAAACTCCCCAATGCCAACCCAATAATCGCGCCAATGGGACCTCCAAAAGACCAGCCGACAGAAGCACCAATCCATTTTGCAAAACTCATAATTTACATTCTCATTTACATTTTCAAACCTAATGAATTTCATTCAAAATTTGAAACAGAATTGTGTATCTTTGTAGTTCATTTATTAAATTAATTTTATGTACCCAGCAGAATTAGTAAAACCCATGCGCGATCAACTTGCACAAGTTGGATTTGATGAATTGTACAGCGCAGATGCTGTTGACGCTGCTTTATCTCAGCCCGGCACCACGCTTGTGGTGGTAAATTCCGTTTGCGGATGTGCAGCGGCCAACGCACGCCCAGGTGTAATTCAGAGTTTAAAAAATGCCAAACGCCCTGCACAAAGTGTCACCGTTTTTGCAGGCGTTGATAAAGAAGCCGTGAATAAGGTAAGAGAACACATGGTCCCTTTTCCGCCCAGTTCCCCTTGTATGGCCTTGTTTAAAGATGGTGAATTGGTCCATATGTTAGAACGTCACCACATTGAAGGCCGTCCTGCTGAACTCATTGCAGAAAACTTAAAGGACGCTTACAATACCCATTGTTAGACTGTAAAATACTTGGACACTAAAAGCTTGTTTGTTGATACTGAATTTAAAGAAAATTCAGCAATGCCTCTATTTTAGACAATAAGTAAATTTTAATCTTAGTTGGCTTCAAGCTCAATTTGTTGTGTTTGGAAATAAAAATCGCTTCAAACCCAAGTTTTTCAGCTTCCATAATGCGCTGTTCAACGCGTTGAACGGGACGTATTTCTCCTGACAAACCAACCTCACCTGCAAAACAATATTTTTCAGTCAATGCCGCATCGGCGTTTGATGATAAAATGGCTGCTACAACCGCCAAATCAATGGCCGGATCATCTACACGAATACCCCCAGTTATATTTAAAAAAACATCTTTGGCACCGAGGCGAAAACCCGCACGCTTTTCTAGAACCGCCAAAAGCATATTCAGGCGCTTTGAGTTGAAGCCTGTGGTGCTGCGTTGCGGCGTACCATAAACGGCGGAGCTGACCAAAGCTTGTACTTCAACCAATAGAGGGCGCATACCCTCTAGTGTAACAGCGATCGCATTGCCAGATAGCGAGATGTCTTTTTCAGAAATTAGTACTTCTGATGGGTTTTGAACCTCTCTTAAGCCATCCCCTTGCATTTCGTAAATCCCCAATTCATGGGTTGAACCAAACCTGTTTTTGTGGGCCCTCAAGATTCTAAAAACGTGGTTGCGATCGCCTTCAAATTGCAAGACGGTATCGACCATGTGTTCTAAAATTTTTGGGCCAGCGATACTACCCTCTTTGGTGATGTGCCCAATTAAAAAAACTGGCGTCGCTGTCTCTTTGGCAAATTTAATCAACTCTGTCGTTGTTTGCTTAATTTGGGAAACGCTGCCCGCAGAAGCTTCTAAAAAATCACTCTGTAGGGTTTGAATGGAATCAATCACTAGGATATCGGGTTTTAGCCCCTCAATTTGTTTAAAAATATGCTGGGTGTTTGTTTCTGTTAAAACAAAACATTGTTCACTGTCTGGTGCAATGCGCTGGGCGCGAAGTTTTATCTGTTTTTGACTTTCTTCGCCAGAAACGTAAAGTGTTTTATAAGGCAGTTTTAAGGCCAGCTGAAGCATGAGCGTGCTTTTACCTATGCCAGGTTCTCCACCCAAAAGAATGAGTGATCCAGGAACGATTCCGCCACCTAAAACTCGGTTTAATTCTACGTCTGTGGTATTTAGCCGAGGCGTTTTAGCGGTGTCAATTTCAGAAATTTTTAAGGGTTTTGAAGCGCGCTTAACAGGGCCTGAAGTCGCTGTATCCCAATTTTCTTTTTTCGGTTTCTGAAGAACTTCTTCGGCAATTGTATTCCAAGATTTACAAACATTACATTGGCCTTGCCACTTCGCATATTGAGCCCCACAGCTCTGACAAAAAAATATTGTTTTAACCTTCGCCATTAGTTTTCGGATTCAGCTTTTAACCGTTCTGCATTGTCTAGCATGTCTTCTTTAGAGATACCGTCAATTTCGTCATATACAAAGGCTTCTTGATAGGCTTTTATGGCCTTTCTGCGTTGACCACTGCTCTCATAAAAACGGCCCAGATAAAAATTGCTAAGCAAGGATTCTGGATAGTGTTTTCGCGCCAACTTAGCGAGGTCTTTGTAATAGCTAAAGTTTTCATTTTTGTTTAGTGCGGCAGCGGTGGCACGAAAGTCGTTTAATATAATTTGCTTTTCAATACCAAAAAGTTTGTCAATCCTGTCATATTTTTCAGAAAGGTAATCGACTGCTGAGGATTCTAAAGTAAGCATCTTTGTTTTGTATTCTGCACGAGAAATTGGCTGATAGATGCCAAAAACATGTTCAAGCGCAGAAGGAATCGCACTGGAGACTAAAGAATAGTGGTTTTGGGCCTCAAAATCATCAAACTTGTACAATACTGCTTTAAACTCTTGCGCATTGAGTTTTTGGTTCAAGTTTAAGATGGTTTTTCTGTTATCTTTAAAATCTTCTGCCGCAGTGGCCATATAATAAAATAGGGGTGAGTTGATCTTGGGGAGACGTTTTGAAAGATTCTCACTCATAAATGGTGAAAGAGTGGGGCTCATCGCGATGTAGGCTTGGAAAAGTGGTTTTTTTACAAAACTCATAAAATTAATAAAATTGGCAGTCTCTCCATGACCAACCACAACTTTAAATCTACCAACTCTGTATTTCTCAACCATATAAGGGACCAATTCGGCGCCTAAGAATTCATAGAATTTAGCCCCGCTATCAATGGGGAAATGATCCTCATCTGAAAGAAATAAATCCTCGTTTCTAGTCCTGTCTTGATTGATTCCGACAACAATGGTTTCGGGCATATCATCCCAATAGGCCATATAATCCGTTGTTCCAGCAATGGTTTCAAATAAGTAGTCCCCGTCCAATACCACAATGAGGGGGTAAAATTGTGCGCTATTTTCTTGGTAATTTCTAGGCAATTGAATTTTTATAGCTCTATTCCCAAGGCGCTCAGAATCTATAAATTCATACTGTGTTTGTGCCGTTGTAGAAGCTGTGAAAATCAATGACAAAAGGAAAAATAGGCGCATAAAAAACTTTAAAATAAGAACTCACAAGTTAAGTAAATAACTAAAAATAAAGAAGTGAAACTGCAGTTTGTTTTAGTTGGTTTTTGGAGAGAGTCGATTGTAAATAGGCAAGAAAACGAGTGAAAGCCCACCCATAACAACGATCATGACAGTATGCGAACTCCACATGATCCAGCCAAAGGCAAGACTTGGCACTTCTTCAATATTAAAAATTGAAAAGGCCGCATAAACTGCCAGCGGGTAGGCGCCAATACCGCCATTGGTTGCAGCAACACTAAAACTCGCTGCAATAAAGCCAATCAAAATCGCTGAAAAGGGAAGCTGTGAAATGCTGTCTATTGAAAAAGAAGTGACATAAAACATTAAAATATACATGGCCCAAATAAAGCACGTATGTGCTATAAAAGCCCATTTGTGTTCCATTCTGAAAATACTCATAATGCCTTCCAAAAAACCACTTAAAAATGATCTGATTCTTACAAAAAAAGGATGATTTCCTTTTTTAATAATTTGATAAAAACAGTAAAATAAAAATAGGGCTATGGGAGATAAAATGAATAACTGGTTTTGTAAATCAAGACCATCAATTAAAAAATCATATATGATATCAAATTTCCAAATGAGCGTAAATCCAATAATAAGCAACATCACAAAAACATCAGCCACGCGTTCAGCAACAATAGTTCCAAATCCTTTTTCAAAAGGGACGCCTTCATAATTAGTCAGAATTGTAGCCCGTGATACCTCCCCGGCTCTTGGAACAGTATAATTGATAAGATAGCCCGAAAAAACAGCCATAATACTATTTGAAAACCGCAAACTATAACCCATGGGCTCAAGCATGTACTTCCAGCGATAAGCGCGCGATAAGTGGCTTAAAATGCCAAAAATAACACCCAATGAAATCCAAAAATAGTTGGCATTTATAAAATAGGCTGCCAATTCAGAAAATGAAATTTTACGCAAAGAATACCAAACCAAAATAGCTCCCAACAACAATGGTAAAATGATTTTTAAAGTGGATTTAACAGCGCTGTTCAATGGACTATTTCAAAAGGTTGGTGGTTTCGTCTGGGAAAACCAAGGCTGGAGTAAAGCCTTTGGCGGTTTCGACGCTCATTGTGGCGTAAGTAATTAAAATAAGGAGATCGCCTATATCAACTTTGTGAGCTGCCGCACCATTTAAAGTAATTTCACCTGAATTTCTTGGTCCCGGTATAACATAGGTTTCTAAACGCTCGCCATTGTTGTTGTTGACCACTTGTATTTTTTCACCTTGGATGATGTTGGCAGCGTCCATTAGGTCTTCATCAATGGTAATACTCCCAATATAATTCAAGTCGGCGCCTGTGACTTTTACACGGTGAATTTTAGATTTAACAACTTGTATTTGCATGGTGCAAAGATATTAATTTAGTGCGATATTATCAATCAATCGTATGTTTCTAATATAGGCCGAAATAAATGCACGGTACTTTTTTTGAGGTTCTATTATATTTGCAGACTGTAAAGTTAATTGCTCTGAAATCTCAAAATATTCCAAGTTTATTATGGCGTCTTTTTCGAATTTATCTGCGACCCATTGGGTTATCTCATCAAGTGGAGTGTCGCTAAATTTATCTTTGGTGATTTTTAAAGCCTCATAAATTTTTGAAGCGTGGGAGCGTTCACCTGTAGTAAGGCGGATGTTTCTAGAACTCATTGCCAAACCGCTGGGTTCTCTTTCTATGGAGCAAGCAACAATTTTGACATTCGCTTTAGTCATTTTAACCAATTTCTTAATTATTTGTAGTTGTTGAAAATCTTTTTCGCCAAAATAGGCGTGGGTAGGCCCTACAATGTCTAAAAGCTTTTGAACGACGGTGCCAACACCCTGAAAATGGCCAGGTCTAAACTTTCCTTCCATTTGGAGTTCAAGCCCTCCAAAGTCAAAAGCTTCTTTTTCAACGGAATTTCCATAAACTGCTGCCTCACTTGGGACGTAAACAATGATTTCACCCAAAGATTCCATAGATTCTATTTTTTTCAAGTCTTGCTTGAGATTCCGAGGGTATGTTTCTAAATCGCCTGCACTGTTAAACTGAGTGGGGTTTACAAAAATACTGACCACAACAATCTCATTTTCTTTTATTGCTCTTTTGATCAAAGACAAATGACCTTGGTGTAAAGCGCCCATAGTAGGTACAAATCCGAGGCATGAAGCTGGCGTTTTTAGAGACGCTAGACAGAAGTGTAGAGACTGGTTTGTGGTAAAAACTTTCATTGACTTGACAATAATGGGTTGCAAACTTAAGCTATTACAATTAATCTGCATAAATTTTTGTATTTTTGCGATGTTTTTATTGAGAAATCCAAAGCGTTGTTTGTATGAAAGACAAGAGAATATTGTATGTGTCGTCTGAAGTAATTCCTTATTTGCCAGAAACTGAAGTTTCATCCATGTCTTTTGAAGCGCCCAGAATGGTCAACAAACAGGGGGGGCAAATCCGAATATTTATGCCACGTTACGGAAACATCAATGAGCGCCGCCACCAATTACATGAAGTCATTCGCTTATCGGGAATCAACTTGGTCGTAAATGATTTAGACATGCCACTCATTATCAAAGTCGCCTCAATTCCTAAAGAAAGAATTCAAGTCTATTTTATAGATAATGAAGATTATTTCAAAAGAAAAGCAACCTTCACTGACGAAGACGGAAAGTTGTTTAAAGACAATGATGAACGTGCCATATTTTTTGCTAAAGGGGTCATTGAAACTGTAAAAAAATTGAATTGGGCACCTGACATCATTCATGTTCACGGATGGTTAGCGTCATTATTGCCGCTGTATCTCAAAGAATACTACAAAGACGAACCATTATTTAAAGACAGTAAAGTGGTTACTTCTGTATATGACCAAAGTTTTGAGGGAACGCTGAATAAGCTGTTAATTGATAAGGTTAAATTTGACGAAATTGTTGATGACCACTTAAAGAATTTAAAATCCCCAGACTATGTTAGTTTGATGAAAACAGCAATTGATTTTTCAGACGGCCTGATTAAAGGGTCTCAAACAATCCCTGAAGAATTGAATAATTATATTGATAAAACCAAAAAGCCGGTTTTAGAATATCAATCCCCTGAAGCTTTTGCCGAAGCCTACACAGAATTTTACAGCACCCAAATTTTAAACTAGGGCCCTAATCTTATGACATTTTTACGCACCCCTTATTCCAAATTCTTAGTCTCTTTCTGCTTTATTGCTTTTACACTATCGTGTGAAGAGGATTACACAGAAATTGGAACAGACGTTATCAACAATCAGAATATCTCTATTGATAATCAGTCCTATCCCGCTAAGACCTACAATAAGCGTACCACGCCTTTCCAGTCGAACAACTTACCTAGCAACTTATTAGGCTATTATTACGACCCTAACTTTGGCGGCACAACAGCCCATTTTTTATCGCAGTTAACCCCTCAGAATTTCAGCCCAAGTTTTGGGAATAATCCAGTTTTAGACTCTGTGCTTCTGACCATACCATATGCCAGTAAAACAGATGGAGAGGCCTACACATTAGATTCACTTTACGGCAATGGCCCTATCAAATTATCTGTATTTAAAAACAATTTTTTTCTGCGAAATTTTGACCCAGGAAGTGATTTAGATGATTTTCAAGCTTATTATTCCAATGGTGCTTTGTCTGCCTCTGAAGGCTTGAACCTTGCAGATTTAGAAGCTCAATTATTGTATATATCAGATGAGTTTGCTCCTAGCAATGCGACTATCGATCTTGAAGAAATAAATGACGATGGCGAAACCTTTGTCTCAGAAACCCTGACGCCTAGCCTTCGCATTAGATTAGACAACCCGGATATACTGCCTCAAGACTTTTGGGAAAATTTGATTTTTGAAAAAGAAGATGATGATGAATTGAGTAGCGCCAGTAATTTCTACAACTATTTTCGGGGCTTGTATTTCAAAGTCGAGCCTGTAAGCCCAAGCTCTGGTAGTATGGTTCAACTGAACTTTTCCTCTGCAAGCGCCCATGTTAAACTTCATTATTCATTTGAATCAGATCCAGATGATAATGGAGATACTACTATAAACCAAGGAGTCTATCAACTCAATTTTTCAGGGAACAAAACCACGCTTTTTGAAAATAATTTCAATACAGGTTTCTTACAGGCTATTGACGCCGCAGACGAGACTCAAGGGGATGCACAACTCTTCCTTAAAGGTGGTGAAGGGTCTATGGCAGTTGTTGAGCTTTTTTCGGAAGACGAGGCCGGGAATGATTTTGATGATTTCATAACAGATTTCAGAGAAATTATTAATGAAGGGCAGCCGGATGAAGAACGCATTATCAAGCGCTTGATTAATGAAGCTTATTTAGAATTTTATGTAGACGAGGCGAGCTTAGACATCAATACCGACTTTCCAAACCGAATTTATGTATACGATCTCGAATACAATGTACCTTTGTTAGATTATAATCAAGACTCCTCCGTCAATACAAGTACTTCTGATTCAAAATTCATACATTTAGTTCCCTTGAGTGTGGAAACCGATGATCAGGGTAATACCTACAAAAAATACAAAGTGCGTTTGACATCTCACCTCAATAATATCATTGTTAATGACGTAACCAACCTTAGGCTAGGGGTTGTTGTTTCTTCAAATGTTGGGGCTGCTATCAACCAAAAACTTTTAACCTATGACCCATTGTTGAAAGGGATTCCTACCGGAACTATTCTATCTCCAAAAGGCATTATTTTACACGGCAGCAATTCCAGTGACCCTTTGAAAAAAGTGAAACTTAATATTTACTACAGTCAAGTAAACAATTAAATTAATTCATAAAAATGTGTGGAATTGTTGGATATATTGGTCATCGGGACGCCTGCTCAATTATAATTAAAGGATTAAAACGCTTAGAATATAGGGGATACGACAGTGCGGGAATTGCACTCTACGATGGAAAAGGTATTTATGTTAGCAAAATCAAAGGTAAAGTCAATGATCTGGAAGAAAAAATTGCTTCCGACAAAAACACGAATGGCAGCATTGGTATTGGCCACACACGTTGGGCTACTCACGGCGTACCAAACGATATCAACTCCCACCCCCATTATTCTAACTCAAGAAATTTAGTGATTATTCACAACGGTATCATAGAAAATTACGCGGCCATTAAACAAGAGCTTATAAATAGAGGCTACACGTTTCATTCCGATACCGATACAGAAGTGTTGGTCAACCTCATTGAAGATGTTCAGAAAAGTGGCAGCTATATGTTGGGGAAGGCTGTACAAATTGCACTAAACCAAGTCGTAGGCGCCTATGCCATTGCCGTTTTGGATATAAAAAAACCCAATGAAATTGTTGCGGCAAGACTGGGAAGCCCTTTGGCTGTTGGTGTTGGTAAAGATGAGTTTTTTATCGCTAGTGATGCGTCACCATTTATTGAATACACTAGTAATGCTATTTACTTAGAAGATGAAGAGATGGCCATCATTCGTCAGCACAAAGAACCGCGTTTCAGGAAGATCAAAACCGATCTTCTTTTCACGCCCTATGTTCAAAAGTTAAAACTCAATATTGAAGAAATAGAAAAGAGAGGGTACGAACATTTTATGCTCAAGGAAATCTTTGAACAACCCCAAGCTATTAAAGACACTTACAGGGGCCGCTTATTGGTACACAATGGCCTGGTCAAAATGTCAGGGATTGAAGACAACTTAGAGAAATTCCTTAATGCCCAAAAAATTACAATTGTGGCCTGCGGTACGTCTTGGCATGCTGGATTGGTTGCAGAATATATTTTTGAGAATTTGGCAAGAATTCCTGTAGAGGTCGAATATGCTTCAGAGTTTCGATATCGAAACCCGATTGTAACTAATAAAGATGTTGTGATTGCCATTTCTCAATCTGGAGAAACAGCAGACACACTTGCTGCCATAAAATTAGCCAAAGAGAATGGGGCCTTTGTTTTTGGAGTTTGTAACGTTGTGGGCTCGTCTATCTCAAGAGAAGCCCACGCAGGTGCTTACACTCACGCAGGGCCTGAAATTGGCGTGGCCTCCACCAAAGCATTTACCACCCAAATTTCATTGTTGGCCATGATGGCTTTAAGATTGGCGAAGGCAAAAGGAACACTTTCTACCTCGGATTTCAAGCGAAGTTTGGTCGCGCTAGAAACGATTCCCTCAAAAATTGAAATCGCACTCAAATCTGACGGTTTGGTAAAAGAGATTGCTGAAAATTACAAAGATGCAACTAACTTTCTATACCTCGGAAGGGGCTTTAATTTTCCTGTTGCCTTGGAGGGAGCTTTAAAGTTAAAAGAAATCTCATACATCCATGCAGAGGGCTATCCCGCAGCGGAAATGAAACACGGACCCATTGCGCTGATTGATGAAAACATGCCTATTGTGGTCATTGCCACAAAATATGGCCACTATGAAAAGATCGTAAGTAATGTTCAAGAAATAAAGTCCAGGAAAGGTAAAATTATTGGCATTGTAACCGAGGGGGATACCCAGGTCAAAGCATTGGCAGACCATGTAATTGAAATTCCTGAAACTTCAGAATTTTTATCTCCTTTACTCACAACAATCCCATTGCAACTGCTCTCTTATCACATTGCTGTTTTGCTTGAAAAAAATGTGGACCAGCCTAGAAATTTAGCGAAGTCCGTTACAGTTGAGTAATGTAACTTGTTGATTATCAAGTACTTATAAAGATTTCTGAACTCTTTATTTTTTAAATAAATTGTACACAAGTAGAATTAAAAATACACCAATACAGGTAAAAACTATAATATCTTGTATATAATGGTCAATGAACCCTTCTAGAAAGTAACCGTTTATAATTACGATAAACATACATATGGACATGATCTTTCC
>NYVA01000045.1 GCA_002684355.1 Formosa sp. | reverse complement strand
CTTCTACCATCTCCTAAATCCCACTGGTAAGCTGCTCCTACCCCACCTCCGGGCTCTGAAAATTGACCACTTCCTGTCAATGTAATTTCTTCTCCAACACAGACTTGTATAATGTCCTCGGCGTTGGGTACAGGAAGTGAGCTGTCCAGTTGAGAAACAATAGTTTGACACTCGGCAGGCGGATCAATACATTGAATGTTGGCGCGCCAACCGGGAAAAATAATACTTCCGTTACTTGTAAAGACAACGGTCAAACAACCTGATGTATTGGTCAAAGTTGGTACAACAGTTCCAGGACTGTCTGTTCCAGACCACTCTCCTAAAATAGTTGCAGGATCTGTAGCATCATCTGCATTGTATATGGTTAAGATATCTATATTGTTCTGTGTCTCAAATTGGGTGAATGATAACTGCACAGATTGATCAGAAGATGTAGGACAAATAGTGTAAGTGAAATTTTCATTATTTTGATAATTCCCTGGATCACTACCATTAACTGGACCTCCAGAATCATAAAATAACCCATTACAGGCGGTAACTGTATCATTAGTTATGATATACTCAGGGATATCAACACAAACGGGGGTTACATTGGGTTTAAATTGACTTTCAAGAATAACGAGCCAATCTTCAATAACATCAACTTGTCCCTGGGTAAACATATACATGCAATTATCGTCAGTGTAATCCATATAACTCATGGTGAGTGCAAATTCACCTGGCTCACATCCTGGAACTGTACCAGCCGGTGGACAACCAAAAGTATTGCCATCAATATTTGGCGTATCCGCAATACCATCATCATCACTACAAGAGTCCCCTTGAAAGGTGTGGTATAAATTAAAAAAATGGCCAAGCTCATGGGTCGTTGTTCTCCCTAAATTTGAATTTGCACCTGGAACAATCCCAGAATCCGAACAGCCTGCACCCGATCCAAAAGCATAAGTATTAAGAACAATTGAGGATCCAGCGTTGAGGTTCCCCCCAAGTGGAGAATACCCAAGTGTACTCCCACCAATTGGTTTGACCAGAAAATTTAAATATCCGGCCCAAGCAGGATCTGCATCATTACCATTACCAAAATCATAGCCAATAGTAACGGCTGGCCCTCCCTCAACCAAATCATCATCTGTCCCTGCTGGGTGATCCTGGGTAGCAATGCAAAATTGAATGTTTGCAGCACCATGTACAACTCCTGGGTAAAAAGCACTGGCAGGACCCCATAAATTAGCATCTCCATTGGTTGCTGTAAAATCTAGATTAACAATATCAACTTGATTTTGAGCCAAAGCTTCCAAACAAGTACGATCGGACTCCACCCCGCCAGGAAAGTGTACTGCAACAGGAACAACAATAGGGTCCATAGAACCACGCCTTTGTCTAGTGTTTATACTTTCAGCGACAGCTCTTCTAAACTTGGCTTGATCTATTTCCCATTGTTTTGCGAAATCAGGATCTTGCATCATTTCGTGCATGTGAGCCTCCATACCACATTTCTCATCTTGAGCAGAAACATTCAACCCAAATAACATTACTAAAAGAAAAACACTTTTTTTCATATTAATTATTATAATGTTGAGGTTTAATTATTATGAAGTAATTCGTGTTGTCTACACGTATTAACTGAAATCCAGGCCTATGATATTTAAAATCATATTTTAGGGGATTAAAAGAGTAGGGATTGAAAACAGTATCTCTTTTTAAAGTTGAAACAAACGCATCAAAAAGAGGAATTTCTGAAAGCTTGGGGCATGGCTTTTGTTTATTTGGATCAGTAATTTCTCTAAGAATAACCCGATTCCTAAGGATTTCTTTTATGGTCAAAACACGGGTTGGGCGATCTAAAATCTCTGTCTTTAAAGCAGCACCATAGACTTCCTTTAGTTTTGCTAATTCAGCATTATTTAGTGAAGCATTGGTATTGGAATTAAAGCGTATGGGTTGTGGGCCCTGGTTTTTATACGAAGGGTTTTGAGCATAAGAAACAGAAAAAAGTGTAACACAAAAAAGAACAAGTATAAAGCGTGTTTTCATAAAAATTAAATAGGTCAGAAGATTAAAGCAACATTAAGTTAAGTAGGCCTATGCTTCTTTTTAGTTTATTGGATTTAATAAAGTTTAAACAAAACTTGGTTGTGAATTTAGTGTTTTTTTTGTAAAAATTTTAAAAAATTGTTATAATAATAGTAAATAGAAAAGTACTAAATAATCAAAATAACTATCTTTGTATTAAGACTGTTAAACTTATTAATTAAAACCCCATGAAAACAAACTTTAATATCAAGGAGTTAGAAAGTTTCGATCACATCGGAGATAATCATATAGGTACTTCTTCTGAAACTCCGATTCGAGAAGACGCTTTTAGACTCAATGCGGATGAGAAAATTGAAATTATTCGTGACGATGTGAAACACATTATGGAGACCTTAGGATTGGATCTTAGCGACGATAGTCTTAAAGGCACACCTAACAGAGTTGCAAAAATGTTTGTCAATGAGATATTCAGTGGTCTTGATCCAAAAAATAAACCCAAAGCTTCAACATTTGATAACAAATACAAGTATGGCGAAATGCTGGTGGAGAAAAATATTACTGTATATTCTACCTGTGAGCACCATTTATTGCCTATTGTAGGTAGAGCGCATATAGCTTACATTTCAAATGGCACTGTAGTTGGTCTTTCAAAAATGAATCGAATCGTCGATTATTATGCAAAACGTCCACAAGTACAAGAGCGTATGACCATTCAAATAGTGAAAGAATTGCAAAAAGTACTAAACTGTGAAGATGTTGCCTGTATTATTGACGCCAAGCACTTGTGTGTCAACTCCAGAGGTATCCGCGATATTGAGAGCAGCACTGTAACTAGTGAATTTGGAGGACAATTCAAAAATAAAGACGTTCGACGCGAATTTATCAACTACATTCAGTTAGAAACTCAGTTCTAATTCGAACCCATTTATGGCCTTATATTCGGAACATTCTATTACTATATACAATTCTCTTTCGTCTAAGAAAGAGCTTTTTAAACCAATTAATGAAGGGGCGATTGGAATGTATGTCTGTGGCCCAACTGTTTACAGCAATGTACATCTAGGTAACCTCCGTACTTTTATGTCTTTTGATATAATTTTTAGATACTTCAAACATTTGGGGTATAAAATCCGATATGTAAGGAATATTACGGATGCGGGTCATCTTGAAAATGATGCCGATGAAGGAGAAGACCGAATTGCCAAAAAAGCACGTCTTGAGCAAATAGAACCCATGGAGGTTGTTCAAAAGTACACAGTTGACTTTCACAACATTTTGAATACTTTTAATTTTTTACCGCCCAGCATTGAACCCACTGCAACGGGCCATATTATTGATCAGATTGAAATCATAAAAGGCATTTTAGAAAAAGGACTTGCCTACGAGGTGAATGGATCTGTTTACTTTGATATTTTGAAATACAACGAATCAAATGACTATGGTGTGCTAAGTGGCAGAAACATAGAAGATCTTATACACAACACCCGAACTTTAGAGGGTCAAACCGATAAAAAAAACCCTCAAGATTTTGCCCTGTGGAAAAAAGCGGAGCCAAATCACATCATGCGATGGCCCTCCCCATGGGGATTGGGGTTTCCTGGATGGCATTTAGAATGCACAGCGATGAGCACCAAATACTTAGGCGAAAAATTTGATATTCATGGCGGTGGTATGGATTTAAAATTTCCGCACCATGAATGCGAAATCGCACAAGCAAAGGCATGGCACAATTGCAGTCCTGTAAATTATTGGATGCACGCCAATATGCTGACTCTTAACGGCCAAAAAATGGCAAAATCAACAGGTAATAATATTCTACCCGATGAAATATTAAGCGGAAACACCAAACAATTGTCTAAAGGGTTTTCTCCTTCGGTTACCCGGTTTTTTATGATGCAGGCCCACTACCGCAGTATTTTAGATTTTAGTAATGATGCCTTGGTGGCTTCAGAAAAGGGGTTTCTAAAGTTAATGGATGCCCTAAAAACACTTAAAAATTTAGAAGCTTCAACGACTCCCTCTGATTTTAATGTTTCAAAATGGAAACAAGGCTGTTACGCTGCTATGAATGATGACTTTAATACGCCAATTTTAATTGCAGAGCTCTTTAATGCCGTAAAGTATATCAACCAAATTAAAGACGGCACAAATAGTATTGATTCTGAAAGCTTAATAACAATCCGAAAAACGATGCAGGCTTTTGTTTTTGATGTTTTAGGATTGCAAGAATTGTCGGCTGTTGGATCTCATGATGAAAAACTTTCTGAAACGATTGCGCTTCTTATCAGTTTGAGAAATCAAGCACGAACGCAAAAAAACTTTGCGCTTTCTGATCAAATAAGAGATCAATTGGAGAAAATTGGCATCCATTTAAAAGACGGTAAAGACGGCACAATTTTCTCTCTAGATTAATTTTTTTTAAGACTATGGTTGTAAAACCATTCATTGCAATCATCAAAAGCTATCAAAAATGGATTTCTCCATTGCTTCCAGCTAGATGTAGATACCATCCAACATGTTCTCAATACTGCATAGAGGCATTGTATACACATGGTCTTTTTAAAGGTTTGTTTTTAGGAATTAAACGGGTATTGCGTTGCCATCCATGGGGAGGATCTGGTCATGATCCTGTGCCTAAAAGCAAAGATTAGCAAAGAAATAATAAGGCGTTGTTCACATGCAATTCTGTATATTTACACAAAAAATTAAAGATAATGGATTTTTTACAAATCATATGGGAGCCCGCATCAGACGGTGTTCGACTTTTTGGGAATTTTAAAATTCACTATTACAGTATGATGTGGATTGTGGCTTTTGTTCTTGGGTATCGGATCATGAAAAAAATCTATACCAATGAGAATCAATCTGAAAAAAAACTTGACAGCTTATTTATGTACTCCGTATTAGGAATCATGATTGGCGCTAGACTGGGGCATGTTATTTTTTACCAAGCTGAACTGTTTCGAGAAGACTTCTTTAGCGTTTTCCTGCCCTTTAAATTTAGCGGTGGATTCGAATTTACTGGCTTTCGAGGATTGGCAAGCCATGGCGCCACCATTGGTATGATCGTCTCGATGTATCTCTACAATAAAAAAGTGCTGAAAAAATCTATTTTGTGGATTTTAGACCGTGTGGTAATTGCTTGTGCTTCGGGAGCAATTTTTATACGCATTGGTAATTTTTTTAATTCTGAAATTATAGGTAAGCCTGCAGAAGAAGGATTGCCATGGGCAGTGGTTTTTAAAAATATCGATATCATCCCACGACACCCTGGTCAACTTTACGAAGCCTTTGGGTATTTATTTGTCTTCTTAATTGTTTATTTAATTTATTGGAAAACAAAAAAAGGCATGCAAGAGGGTTATCTTTTTGGATTGTTTTTATTATTGTTAATGACCGTAAGAGTTTTTGTTGAACAATTTAAAATTGCACAAGTAGACGGCCGAGAAGATTGGATATTGGGTTTTAATACAGGACAGATATTGAGCATTCCATTTATTTTGATTGGAATCTACTTTATGTTTTTTCATAAAAGAAAAACCTCATAGCACAATACTTAAATTAAAAAAGCCACTTTATAAAGTGGCTTTTTTAATTATCAGAATAAATATTTTGTTAAGCTTTTTTATTAAGATGCTTTAAAGTGTCGTGCATGATAGGGGTTGCAATAAAGACTGATGAGTAGGTTCCCACAAGCACCCCAACGATCAATGCGAAAAGTAAACCTCTTAAAGAATCTGCCCCGAAAATAAACATAGCCAGTAACACAACCAAAGTTGTAAGCGAGGTGTTTAAGGTTCGACTCAAAGTACTGTTTAAAGCCCCATTAACTATGCTACCAAAATCCCAACTAGAATGTTCATTGATGTATTCTCTAATCCTATCAAAAACCACCACGGTATCATTTAAAGAGTATCCAATAACTGTCAAAATCGCAGCAATAAAGGCTTGGTCAATTTCCATGCTGAAGGGAAAAAACTTCCATGCAATAGAGAAGATCCCCAACACAATGAGTACATCGTGAAAAACAGCGGCAACGGCACCCAAAGAGAATTGCCATTTCTTAAATCGTAATAAAATATATAAAAAGACAACTATTAAGGATCCTAAAACGGCCCATAAAGACGAACGCTTGATGTCATCTGCAATCGTAGGACTTACTTTTCCAGAATACATTTTACCAACGTTATTTTCAGCATCTATAAATTGCTTGTAGTTCGTTCCATCAGGGAGGAATGGCACCAATGCAGTATATAATTTCTCTTGAACTTCCGAATCGACTTCTGCCGAGTTTTCATTTACTTTGTATTTAGTTGAAATTTTAAGCTGATTCGCACTTCCAATAGTTTTAACTTCTGCGCTGTTAAAAACTTCGTTTACAGCAATTTTAACATCCTCTGTGTTCATGTCTTTATCAAAACGAACGGTGTAAGTTCGCCCACCAACAAAATCAATACCTTGATCCAGTCCTGTAGTGAAAAGTGAAAATAAGCCCGCTGAAATAATGGTCGCTGAAAGTAAATAAGCCATTCTTCGCTTCTTGAGAAACTCAATTTTTATGGATCTCAACAACCCTTTAGTGAATTTGGTTGAAAATTGAAGTTTTCCACCGCGATTCAAATCCCAATCAATTAACAATCTAGAGATAAAAATAGCCGTAAATAAAGAAGTAATAATACCAATTAACAAGGTTGTTGCAAATCCTTTAATCGGACCTGTTCCAAATGTATAGAGAATGAGCGCTGTAAGTCCAGTGGTAATATTGGCATCTAAAATAGAAGACAAGGCATTTGAAAACCCATCTCTGACAGACTCTTTTTGTCCTTTTCCTTTATACAATTCTTCACGAATACGCTCATATATAAGAACGTTGGCATCTACAGCAATACCAATAGTCAAAACAATACCCGCAATTCCAGGCAAGGTTAATACCGCTCCGAGTCCTGATAGAATTCCAAATATTAGTAATATGTTCAGTAGCAATGCAACATTGGAATAAAGCCCTGACTTACCATAATAAAATACCATCCAAAGCAGCACAAACACCAAGGCAATGATAAAAGATTTCATACCACTGTCAATGGCTTCTTGACCTAGGGAAGGCCCAACTTCTTCCGCTTGAACAATGTCGGCAGAGGCTGGCAATTTACCAGCGCGCAATACATTGGCTAAATCAACCGCTTCATTTAATGTAAAAGTTCCAGAAATTTCAGAGTTTCCCCCGGAAATTGGGCCTGAAGTAACCCCTGGTGCTGAATACACAATATCATCTAAAACAATGGCAATTTGACCTCCAGTGTTAAAAGCATTACCGGTCATTTTTTCCCAAATTTTAGCCCCTTTAAGATTCATTTGCATGGTCACACTGGGCGTCCCATTTTGTTGGAATTCTTGCTTGGCGTCGGTGATGACAGCCCCACTGAGTTGGGGTTTATTTTCTCTATTGCCTTTTAAAGCGTAAAGCTCAACGAGCTCCAGACTTTCAACTTCTTGGTCCGTATCTTCGTTGGTTTCTGTTTCCAAAAACTGAGGAATACCCCATACAAATTTCACGTAGCGTTGTTCTGGAGCAAGAAGTGATCTTACTTTTGGGTTGTTTAAATATTCAATGACACGCTCTTGATCCTTAGATTCAAAAGAAGCCAATACAGGACCTCCATTGTAGCCCATAGATCGAATTAGATCAAATATAGGATTGATTACTTTATCGTCTAATCCACTTTCTGCATCAGAGTCCCCAATAATATCAGATATGGCATCCTCTTTTGAGGCTTCGTCATTAGAGACAATCTCACTGCTTTCATTCTCAACGAAGCCTTTGAGAACTTCATTGGCTTGTATTAAAAAATTTCCGAATTCTTCTCCTTTAAAAGCATCCCAAAACTCGAGCTGAGCGGTACTCTGAAGCAATCCTTTAACACGTTCTACTTCTTTTGCACCTGGTAATTCGACCAATATACGCCCAGAGTTGCCAATCCGCTGAATGTTGGGTTGTGTCACTCCAAATTTATCAATTCTCTTTCTTAAAACTTCAAAAGCTGAGATGATGGATTCGTCAATTTTAGCAGATAAAATGGGTTTGACCTCATCATCACTCATATCAAAAGTAATTTGATCGCTTAAAGTTCGGTTTGCAAATATATCTGGTGATGCTAACTTTTTATCGCCTTGGATGGCTTCAAAAGCTTCAAAAAAATCTTCTAAATAAGTGTTCTGGCTGTCTTTCTGTAATTCTGCGGCATCGTTCAAAGCTTTTCTGAATGTTGGATCTTTACTATCATTAGCCAATCCGACTAAAATATCCTTTACAGAAATTTGAAGAATCACATTAATACCCCCCTTTAGATCCAGACCAAGATTCATGGCTTTTTCCTTAACCTCATCGTAAGTATATGAGGCGATACCAATATTAAACACCTCTTTGTTTTTCAGAGAATCAAGATATCCTATTCGTTCTAAATTTCTTTTAGAATCGTAATCTGTTTCTGTATCGGCAACTTTGTTAATTGCAAATTGACCTGCTTTATTTTCGAGTTGATTGCCCTTGAATGTAAATGATAATTGGTAAATACTGACCAACCCAAATAAGAGGGCAAACATCTTAACTAATCCTTTATTTTGCATTTTGAATTGTTTTAATCTGCTTAAATTTTAGTAAACGAGCAAATATATGATTTACGAAGTGATTTGCCAATATATTTTTTATTTTAATAGAAAAGCACCACAAATACAGTAGTGCTTTAAAATGTAGCTTGATAAAAGGAATTAATTTTTTACATATCTAAAAGTCCGTTGGTCTTCTTAACCCCTTCTGCACTGGTTTCAAGATGTATTTTATCGGCCTCACTTAATTCAATTTGAATAATTTTTTCGATTCCATTGGTCCCTAAGATTACAGGAACACCAATGCAAAGATCTTTTAAACCATACTCACCGTCTAACAATACAGAACAGGGGAATATTTTTTTCTGATCACAGGCAATGGCTTGTACCAATCCACTGACTGCTGCACCAGGAGCATACCAAGCAGAAGTCCCTAAAAGTTTGGTCAAAGTTGCGCCTCCAACTTTGGTGTCATTTTTCACTTGCTCCAAACGTTCTTGAGAGATAAATTCAGAGGCTTTGATGCTGTTCCGAGTGGCATGTGAAATCAAAGGCACCATCCCAACATCGCTATGCCCACCAATGACCATACCGTCTACATCACTTATTGGTGCTTCTAGCGCTTCGGCCAATCTGTACTTAAAGCGGGCGGAATCTAAAGCACCCCCCATTCCAATAATTCTATTTTTTGGCAGTCCTGTGACTTGATGGGCT
Source organism: Formosa sp. (assembly GCA_002684355.1). GTDB lineage: Bacteria > Bacteroidota > Bacteroidia > Flavobacteriales > Flavobacteriaceae > UBA3537. The sequence goes on along the minus strand of NYVA01000045.1, from coordinate 27,707 downwards.
AGATAGGTCATGGTGTCCATTGGATTACTGACCACAATAAGAACCGTTTCCGGGGAATATTTGACTAAATTTTCAGAAACTGTTTTTACAATCCCCGCATTGATACCAATGAGTTCTTCCCTTGTCATTCCTGGCTTTCTTGGAATTCCAGAAGTAATGACACAAATATGACTGTCTGCTGTTTTAGCGTAATCGTTGGTGCTACCCGTAATTTTAGTATCAAAGCCGTTCAATGAAGCGCATTGCATCAAATCCATGGCTTTCCCCTCAGCATATCCCTGTTTAATGTCTAATAAAACGACCTCGGATGCGAAGTTTTTGATGGCAATGTACTCAGCACAACTTGCTCCTACTGCGCCTGCGCCTACTACTGTTATTTTCATGATTTTTTGATTTTTTTAAGGTAATTAATTATCGTAAACTAAAGGCAATTCCTAACGATACTGTATTATATTCTTGCATAGTGTAGTCGGCGAAAATCTTAAAAAACGATATATTTAAACGCGTTCCTAAAGTTGCTCGTATTCCGTTTGAATTAAAATCTAAATTTATGGGATTTGAAATATTTTCGTTGACAGTGGCAATACTATTACCATTAGAATCTTCGACATCATATGTTAGAGTGTAATCTCCGTTTACATCAAAGTTAGCGGTTCCACTATTGTAACCAAACCCAGCGTAAAATGTAAGAATTTTAAAATCTAATGAACCTAAAGCTTGCACGGTCCATGTATCTAATGAATAGGTTGCGAGACCATTTGCAGCTGAAATTTCACTGGATAGATTATTGTTATCAATGCTATAGTCTACATTTGCTTTTGAATAGGCTCCCAAGATTGAAATGCTAAATGGTAATTTACTGATTAGTCCTAGGTATTGCGTCAAATCATGCTGAAGCCCAATACCTATCAAACTACCATTCACTTTTGAATCATAATTTATAGTTGGCACATACCTCAATTTAATATCGGTATTGAAAGGCAATCCCAAGCCAATTTGTATATGAGGTGTTGGTGTGGCATTAACAGGCATTTCAGAAACAGCACCACCTGGCATAGTAAAAGTAGCTACCTTGAAGTTTCCAGCGGCATTAGGAACTGAAACTTGAAAGGTGGTTTCATTTGCAATATCACTCATGACAGTTGGAAGCTGGGAATTGCCACCCTCTAATGTAACATAGTTGTACTGGCTTGAAATAAAATTAAAAGTTTGATCCTTTTCTGGAGTAAAAGAGGCGCTCATTCCTAGGGTAAGGTCAAATCCAAATTTTTTATGGGTTTTGGCCGTTGTATACCAACCACTGTTCATGCCACTCATCATACCACTTATTGCAGGGTTGAGGTAGTTTTCAGAAAGTAAACTAGCGTCATCACCAGCAAGTAATAAATTCCCAATGTCTTGCGCGTTGATTGAATTTAGGCCAAGGCAAAGGATACAAAAAATATTTAATTTTTTCATTTTTAAAAAATTAAAAGCTACTTAGCTATGCATCAATATTGGCGTAAATGGCATTTTTTTCAATAAATTCTCGGCGAGGTGGAACTTCATCTCCCATCAACATTGAGAAAATACGGTCCGCTTCCGTGCCGTTGTCAATTTGAACCTGACGCAATGTTCTAAACTCTGGGTTCATTGTCGTGTCCCATAACTGAGTGGCATTCATTTCACCCAAACCTTTATAGCGTTGCACCCCAGCACTACCCCCAAATTTTTCTACAATAACATCGCGTTCTTGATCATTCCAAGCATATTGTTTCTTCTGGCCTTTTTTCACTAGATAAAGTGGTGGTGTTGCAATATAAATATGCCCACCTTCGATTAGTTCTTTCATATACCTGAAGAAAAATGTAAGAATCAATGTAGCGATATGACTTCCATCAATATCTGCATCACACATGATAACAATTTTATGGTAGCGTAACTTTGAAAGATTCAGTGCTTTACTGTCCTCTTCGGTGCCAATAGTCACCCCTAATGCAGTAAAAATATTCTTGATTTCTTCATTTTCAAAAACCTTGTGTTGCATGGCTTTTTCAACATTGAGAATTTTACCACGCAAAGGTAAAATGGCCTGAAAGGCACGGTCACGTCCCTGTTTGGCAGTACCACCAGCTGAATCACCCTCAACAAGAAATACTTCGCATTTTGCAGGATCTTGCTCTGAGCAGTCACTTAATTTTCCTGGTAAACCTCCAATACTCATGACGGTTTTACGCTGAACCATTTCACGTGCTTTCTGGGCTGCATGCCTTGCTTGAGCTGCTAAAATAACTTTTTGAACAATGATTTTTGCATCGTCTGGGTGCTCTTCCAAATAATCGGTGAGCATTTCAGAAACCGCTTGGCTCACAGAAGATGAAACTTCTCTATTACCTAGCTTCGTCTTGGTCTGACCCTCAAATTGAGGTTCGGCAACCTTGACCGAAATAATGGCGGTCAGTCCTTCTCTAAAGTCATCACCAGCAATATCAAATTTTAACTTTTCTAACATGCCCGACTCATCCGCATACTTTTTCAAAGTATGGGTCAGTCCACGTCTAAAACCCGTCAAATGTGTTCCACCTTCATGGGTATTAATATTGTTGACATATGAATGAAGATTCTCAGAATAAGAAGTATTGTAAATCATGGCCACCTCAACAGGGATGCCGTTTTTTTCGCCTTCAAAAGCGATAACCGATTGCATGATGGGTTCTCGAGTGGCATCTAAATATTTGATAAATTCAGAAAGCCCCTCTTCGGAGTGAAATGTTTCAGCAATATATTCCCCTTTTTCGTCTTTCTCTCTTTTATCAACGATAACAACTGTAATTCCCTTGTTTAAAAAGGATAATTCTCGCATACGATTGGCTAGGGTTTCATAATTGTATTCAAGGGTTTGGGTAAAAATCTCTGAATCGGGTTTAAAAGTCACAATTGTACCACGCTTGTCAGTCGATCCTGTAGATTTGACAGGATGCATGGCTTTTCCGCGTTCGTATTCTTGCTCCCAGACTTTGCCTTCTCTATGGACAGTCGCCTTTAAATGGGCCGAAAGCGCATTCACACAACTCACTCCAACGCCGTGCAATCCCCCAGAAACTTTATAAGAGTCTTTATCAAACTTTCCACCGGCACCAATTTTAGTCATGACAACCTCCAAAGCAGAAACACCTTCCTTTTTGTGAAGCCCAACAGGGATGCCACGGCCGTTGTCTTCCGTTGTTATAGAGTTGTCCTCATTGATGGTGACTGTAATTTTATCACAATGTCCTGCCAAGGCCTCATCAATGGAGTTATCGATGACTTCATAGACAAGGTGGTGCAGCCCACGTGTTCCCACGTCTCCAATGTACATTGAAGGACGCATGCGCACGTGCTCCATTCCTTCCAAAGCCTGAATACTATCTGCAGAATATTGATTTTTACTAACGTCTTCGCTCATACTAATTATGTTATTTTATTTGCTGTTTTTAATGTTAAACAAATATAAAAATTAGTCGATTGAAAATGGAGAGTTAAGTTAGAATTTTAGTTGTAATTATCAACATTATTGATTTTGAGAAAACAACGCTTAAACAGCTTAAAAATAGCCTTAGATTGGATTTAAAAGTCTTCTGCAAAAAGAACAAAATACTTTTTAATTTTTAGGCGCTTAAAAACGACGATTTGAAGGTAAAAAAATCAATCGTAAGCCTTGTCATGCACTTTAGAAACGGCACGACCGCTAGGGTCATTTAAGTTTTTAAAAGCCTCATCCCATTCCAATGCAATTTTAGTACTACAAGCCACGCTAGGTTCTTGAGGTACGCAAAGGGCTGCAGCCTCACTTGGAAAGTGCGATTCAAAAATAGAACGGTAATAAAACTCTTCTTTACTTAGTGGGGTTTGAACTGGAAATCTAAAATGGGCGTTTTTCATTTGCTCATCAGAAACTTCTTTGTCAACTACTTTCTTGAGGGTGTCAATCCAACTGTATCCAACGCCGTCACTAAATTGTTCTTTCTGTCGCCAGGCTACGCTTTCAGGTAACATATCCTCAAAGGCTTTTCGCACTACCCATTTTTCCATGCGCTCTCCGTTGATCATTTTATCCTGCGGATTGATGCGCATCGCAACGTCCATAAATTCCTTGTCTAAAAAAGGAACACGCCCTTCAATACCCCAAGCCGCAAGACTCTTATTGGCACGCAAGCAATCATACATATGCAGCTTGTCCAATTTTCGAACAGTTTCCTGATGAAATTCTTTGACATTTGGCGCCTTATGAAAATACAAATAACCACCAAATAGTTCGTCGGCGCCTTCACCAGAAAGCACCATTTTAATCCCCATGGACTTGATAACCCTTGCCATAAGATACATTGGTGTGCTGGCGCGAATGGTTGTAGTGTCGTAAGTTTCCAAGTTATAAACAACATCTTTAATAGCGTCCAGACCTTCTTGAATTGTGAATTTTATTTCATGATGAACTGTTCCAATATGATCGGCGACTTTTTGAGCTGCTGCCAAATCAGGAGACCCATCAAGACCCACAGAAAAGGAATGTAATTGAGGCCACCATGCCTCCTTTTCATCTCCAGATTCAATGCGTTTTTGGGCATATTTTTTTGCGATCGCTGAAGTGACTGAAGAATCCAATCCACCAGATAGCAAAACGCCATATGGCACATCACTCATCAATTGGCGGTGCACCGCAGCCTCCAAAGCTTCTTTGATAGCTTTAATACTGGTTTCATTGTTTTTAACAGCATCGTAATCAACCCAATTTCTTTTGTACCATTGTACAAATTCATTGTCTTTACTGTAGAAATAATGACCAGGCGGAAAGAGTTCTATTTTAGTACAAACAGACTCCAATGCCTTGAGCTCTGAGGCGACATAAAAAGTACCATTTTTGTCCCATCCAATGTAAAGCGGAATGATACCCATATGATCTCGAGCGATAAAATATGCATCATTATCCACGTCATAAATAGCAAAGCCGAATATGCCGTTCAAATCGTCAACAAAGTCAACGCCTTTTTCTTTGAAAAGTGCTAAAATAATTTCACAATCACTTTCTGTTTGAAATTCGTATTCAGATTTGAGTTCTTTGCGGAGTTCTCTGTGATTGTATATCTCACCATTTGCAGCCAAAACCAATTGACCATCAGGACTGTAAAGAGGTTGCTTGCCAGAAGCTGGATCAACAATTGCCAAGCGCTCGTGCGCCATGATAGCCTTGTGATTGTCAAAAATACCGCTCCAGTCAGGACCGCGGTGTCTAATGGTTTTTGACATTTCTAAAATTTGAGATCTTAGGACATCGCTTTTCTCTTTTAAATCGAAAGCACAAACAATACCACACATAGCTATTATAATTAATTATTCACAAATATGACTTATATATTATTATTTATAAATATAAATAATAAATATGGTTATAAATTGTAACTTAAATTTTATATTACTATTTAAAAATTAACTAAATAGCGTATTAAAAGAAACTTTTATTTAAATTTGTAATAAAATTGAAGCAAAAAACTATGGAATATTCAAATACTTATGTGTTTGGAGTGAAATCTTCCACTTTGGGTGCTTCATGACATATTCTACAATAAACGGTGTGATTTTCTCACTTACACTCCACTCAGGCTGTAAATATAAAATACAGTCTTTGGAAACTTTTTTAGCATGTTCCTCAGCAAATTTAAAATCACTTTTGTTGTAAACAATCACTTTAAGCTCATGCGTCTTGGAATAAATTTTAGAAACTGGAGGTTTGCGTTTTTTTGGAGACAGACAGATCCAATCCCAATCACCACTTAAACGATAAGCACCTGAAGTTTCAATATGTGTTTTTAATTTTTTGTCTTTTAAGAGCTTTGTAAGCGGCTGCATATCCCACATCAATGGCTCTCCACCTGTTACAACAATAGTATCACTGGATTCCATTGCTTGCGTCGCAATGGTCTCAATGGCTGTTGGCGGATGTACATCCGCATCCCAGCTCTCTTTGACGTCACACCAATGACAGCCAACATCGCATCCGCCGACTCTTATGAAATAAGCTGCAGTTCCTTTGTGGTAGCCTTCACCTTGAATGGTATAAAACGCCTCCATAAGTGGCAACATTTTACCCGCATCGACAAGTTTTTTTAATTCTGGATTCAGCATAGTTTACAAAAATAGTTTACAGATTTTTGTTTAAGAACAAAAACTTGATTTATTTTTGCAAAAATCCCTACAAAAAGACATCAAAACAAAATATGAAACAGGCTTTTTTAATTTTAATCGGAATATATTTAATGTTCACTAGCTGTAACTCTGAACCGGATCCGTATTTGGTTACAAAACACAAGATTGGTTATCTCAGCGATTCTACAGCCGTTAAAGACCTAGCATCGATCTTTTCAAATGACTCCATAAGTCGATTTATAGCAGGTGATGAGTTTATTGGTAATCCCAACCTCATCAAGGTTTATGAAAAAGAAACACAAACGCTGCTTTTAGAATTGACGCCAAAAGAAGCGCTTGATTCTTTATCAACCATCCAGAGTGTCCGGCTCTTGGACCCGCGTTACAAGACCAAAAAAGGGCTCAATAAACTTGGAACTTATAAGGATATCAGTTCAAAATATAATATTTCAAGCATTCAAAACACCTTGCGAAATTTAATTGTTTCTGTGAATGAGATCAATGCTTACTTTACCATTGATAAATCTGAGCTTCCTGAAAATTTACGCTATGACATGACTCAAAAAATTGAATCAGTATCCATACCTGATAAAGCCAAAATTAAAGACTTTTTTATTCAGTGGTTTTGATATGAAAAAAGAAAACATGCATAAGCCGTTTTATGAAATTATTGCTTCCATTGCAAAAGTTTATAAATGCCGGATTACTTCAAAAATTGAAGACAACAACAACGCAATAAAATCAGCATGAATACATTTATACCAAAACTTATTGGCGGCTCTATAAATGTGCTTGCGCATCTCAGCCAAAGCATGGCTTCAAATTTGGCTTTGGATTTATTTTCAAGGCCCTTAAAGGGGCGCCTAAAACAACCACATCCAACCCTTGACAAGTCAGATAAAAAGCTACTACATTACGAAAATCTTGAAATTGCAACATATCAATGGAGGGGTTCTAAGCAAACTGTGTTATTAGCGCATGGATGGCAAAGCAGTTCTGTTCGATGGAAAAATATAATTGTCAGACTTCAAAAACTAGACTACAATATTGTAGCGCTAGATGCTCCGGCTCACGGGGCTTCGGGAAGCAAAATATTTAATGCTGTTTTGTACTCAAAATTTATTGAGGTCGTTTGCAAAGAATTCAAGCCTTCGATTTTAATGGGCCATTCTGTTGGGGGGATGGCCATTTCATATTTTTTAAAAAAAAATAGCAATTATAAAGCTTATGCATTGGTGTTTTTAGGAGCTCCAGCCGGGTTTTCTGCTATTTTTAAAAATTACAGTGATATAATGGGCTACAACAAAGGCGTGAGAGCTGGCATGGAAGTAGTCATTGAAAAAAGATTTGGACAGCCTTCATCTTACTTTAACACCGCTCGATTTGCAAAAGAAATTGACTGTAATTGCTTGCTAGTTCACGATGAATTCGACCCTGTAATACCCTATTCAGATGCCTTAGAAATTCAATCGGCTTTTAAAAATAGTCATTTGTTTACTACACAAGGTTTGGGGCATGGCCTAAAAAGCAAACAGGTAATTGATAAAATCATTGATTTTATACAGACCTAAAGTTTTGTACATTTAACCCATGGAAGTAACTTCAAAAAGACTGAATAAATTCCTTAGTGAAGCCGGATACTGTTCGCGCAGAGCAGCCGACAAACTTATTGAAGAAGGCCGTATTTTGGTCAATGGCAGTGTTCCGCAAATGGGTGCCAAGGTTGGAGCAGAAGACACTGTTGAGGTCGATGGAAAAGTTATTAAAAAAGATGAAAAACCAGCCACCTATATCGCCTTTAACAAACCTGTAGGAATTGTTTGTACTACAGATACAAGGGTGGAAAAAAATAACATTATTGACTATATCAAATACCCCAGCAGAATTTTTCCAATCGGGCGTCTAGATAAAGACAGTGAGGGTCTAATTTTATTGACGGATGATGGGGATATTGTAAATAAAATATTGCGCTCTAGTAACAACCACGAAAAAGAATACATTGTGACCGTTGACAAGCCTATTTCCCAAACTTTTATAAAACACATGTCTCAAGGTATTCCTATTCTAGAAACCATAACAAAGCCTTGCGAGTTGAAAAAGCTGAGTAGTCATAGGTTCAAAATTATACTTACCCAAGGGTTGAACAGACAAATCAGACGCATGTGTGAATATTTAAATTACGAGGTTGAAGCGCTCCAACGTGTCCGAATCATGAACATTAATTTAAAAAGTGAGGTTGGAAATTACAGAACACTCACAACTGAAGAACTCAAAGATTTGAAGACATCCTTAAAAGATTCAAAAAAATCATGGTAATAAACTCAAAAATCACCCCTTTTCATCTTGCCATTCCAGTTTGGAATTTAAAAGCATGCAGAAAATTTTATAAAGAAATACTGGGCTGTAATGAAGGGCGTAGCAGTTCCTACTGGGTCGATATGAACTTATTTGGACATCAATTGGTCTTGCATTATAAACCCCGGTTAAATCAAGAAATACATGCAAATGAAGTGGACGGCAAACAGGTGCCTATACCGCATTTTGGCGTAATATTAGAATGGGATATATTTCAGCAATTTGCCAGAGATTTAAAAAATAAAGGGATAGACTTTATAATTGAACCGTATAAGCGTTTTGAAGGGGAAACTGGAGAACAATCAACCATGTTTTTTTTAGACCCTTCTGGCAATGCATTAGAATTCAAATCTTTTAGAGACTTCAATCAGATTTTTGCAAATTAATTCAAATAAAAAAAGTCACTCTTAACAATTGGTGGCTTTTTTTATAATTTTTTGTTGTTATGCTAAGATGATAGCGCCTTTTAAAATATCGAGGGAATCAATTCTTTTCATAAAATTAAGCCTTGGTTGTCTACAAATATAGCTTACTTTATGTAAATGTTTTAGTTAGAATACTTTTTTACAAGTATCCTTAACTCATGAAAAATTGAGAATTGTAACAATAAGAAAACATTAAGATAGAAAAATAATTATATTAAATTAAATATTTATATTTGCACCCCATTGGAAAAATATATAATGAGATTAATTGCTTTAAAACCAGATGTTTTCGGAGCCATTGCCAGCTCGCTTTGCGTGGTACATTGCCTTACAACCCCCTTGCTTTTCATCTCTCATTTGTACACACCAGCAGGTTATGAAACGGTTCCTTTTTGGTGGAAAGACTTAGATTTTCTGTTTTTAGCCATTTCATTTATAGCCATCTACCGCGCTACAAAAACGACCTCCAAAAACTTCATGAAATATGCTTTACGGATTGGCTGGATTGTGCTTTTTACTTTGATTCTCAATGAAAAAATGGCTTGGTTCGCCATCCCTGAAATTTTAAATTATATTGCAGCATTAAGTCTTGCGTCATTTCACATATACAATTTGAAATACTGCCAATGTGATGACGAGAATTGTTGCGCCAACTAAGATTAATTATTTATTACAATTAATAAAAATTGATCAATTAAGGTCTCTAAGTGTGTTTTGCTGAACTCTTTTCAAATATCTTTTGCGTTTAGCGTCAGACACAAAAGGTACTGACCAAAATTGAGTAGTTTTGGTAAATAATGAAATTCTCCAACCAAACACAAAAGTATAAACACCCATTACCAGTCGCAATTTCACCGAGTTTAAATAAAGCGTCAAAACAGGCAAGGCCGGTGCACCGTGGGTCATATAGGTCCGAACCTTTTTATCTTTTAAAAAGGGTTTTGGATAGGCATATAACTTAGTGATGTTTACAAACTGGTAGGCAAACCCTGGAGTAAAGACCTCATCAAAAAATATTTCCATTCTAGGTGTAAGTCGAAACCACCAAACGGGTGAGATGATAAATATTTTTTCTGACCAAGTTATCAAAGATTTGTAATGATCAATAACAGCATTTCTGGGTCTTGTAAAACTGTCTCGGTACAAATCAATGATTTTTAGATCTTGACCTGATCGTTTAATATTTTCTTTGACTGTCTTAAATATCCCATTGTAACAGAAAGACTCCTCACTAGGATGACCGATTATAACGAGATTTTTCATTGAGTTTTTTTTTTAAAGCTTAAATTTAATGGATTAACTTAGCATTTAACAAACTAACCGCAATTTATAGTTTAAATAGAAATCTCCTTTAAAAAATATTAATAAATGATTGTTAAATGTTAAAAATCGCATTTGATAAAAGCTACAAGCACCCTCTTGCAGAGAACCATCGCTTTCCAATGATCAAATACGAATTGATTCCGGAGCAGCTGCTTAGGAAAAACATTTGCACTGAAAACAGTTTCTTCACACCCTCTGAGATTTCAAAAGAAAATGCTATTTTAACTCACAAAGAAGCTTATTATGACCGATTGGTTGAGTTGTCGTTAAACAAAGCAGACCAAAGACAAATTGGTTTCCCGCTTTCAAAATCCCTAGTAAAACGAGAACGGACTATTGCCCAAGGCAGCATTCAAAACAGCCAATACGCTTTAAAACATGGAATTTCAATGAACATTGCAGGTGGCACCCACCACGCATTTAAAGATAAACCCGGAGCGTTTTGCATGTTAAACGATCAAGCCATTGCCGCTAACTACCTCATAGAAAACAGACTAGCAAAACGCGTGATGATCGTCGATCTTGATGTACACCAAGGAAATGGTACCGCTTCTATTTTTAAAGACAATGACAATGTCTATACGCTGTCGTTCCACGGTAAAAAAAATTATCCTTTTATTAAACAAAAGAGTGATTTTGATTTAGCATTTGAAGACGGTACATCAGATGCAGATTACCTAAAAGCATTGAAATACGAACTTCCGAAACAAGTCGAAGCTTTCGAGCCAAATTTTATCTTTTACTTGGCTGGAGTAGATGTTTTAAAAAATGACAAATTGGGTCGCTTGTCACTCTCAGTTCAGGGTTGCAAAGAAAGAGACCGTTTTNTTTTAGATTTTTGTAAACATAACAATACGCCACTGCAAGTTAGTATGGGCGGAGGCTACTCTATTTACCTCAAAGAGATTATTGATGCCCATTCCAACACATTTGAATTAGCACAAGAATTGTTTTTTTAAACTAAAAAAAGTGCTATTTCTATTTTTAATAAACGACTAATTTTTTTGCCGCGGTTTTGTTGGCTGCAGTAATTTGAACAAAATACAGNCCCGCCTTTAGGTCACTTATATTGATTTGACCCTGAAAAGAAACAATTTCCTTAACCAATTTTCCTTGTATATCGAAAATTTCAACTGCTGTAATGGCATCAAAATCTCCAGAAATTTGAACCCAATTATTTGCGGGATTTGGAACTAATTTTAGCCTGTTTAAAAAGATATTTTGAAAACCTGCAACACTACTAAATGAAACTTGATCAAAATAACTTATGTTATCTTGAGAACGGCTCTCAAAGTCAGGAATGATCACAAGCCTGTTATAAGCCGTTCCAATTTCGGAACTAAAATCAAAATGTAATGCTTCCCAGTTACCATCTGTTACCGTTGTTGGCAATTGCAATTCTTTGAAATAAAGAACTTGTGCATTGGTCGGGTCGACATATTCAAATTTAACACCAAAATTGGATGCCACTTCCTTTCGAACCTTTAATGACACAATTTTATTATACTGATTAAATAAAAATGTACCAATGTTATCTGTGAAGGTCAAGGCCCATGCTTCNCCGTCAGCCTTTGAAGTAAATTTTGCAACATTTTCTGAAGAATTAGAACTGCTTAAATTGGGATTAGGTACAATCTCTAAAGCTGGGTTAGANTGGTTATTATGAACTGTCCAAACCCAATTGGCACCAAAACCATCAACCTCAAAATCAATATCTTCTAGGTTATAGTCTTCAACAGCCCCGCCAGAGTTAAATGAAATTTGATCGAAATACAGCAAATGTGGCTCAGAGCGTGCAAGTAAATCTGGGATAATCACCATTCTGTCATAAGAATTCCCGATGACCGTACTAAAATCAAAACTTAACTCTTCCCAATCTCCGTTTGTGACCGTGTTTGCCACTTCAATTTGCTTAAAAAAGGAGGGGTTTGTAGAGTCTTCAAATTTAATGGCAACGGTTGTTGCTACAGTTTTGAGTACGCTCATTTTAACAAGGCTGTTGCTCTCTGTAAAGTTGATAGATCCTGCAGCGTCCGTGTATGTCAGAGCCCATGGTTGTCCGTTGGGACTTGCAGTAAATTTGGCAGTCACATCTGTAGAATTAACAGCCGTTGGGTTGGGGTTGGAAACAAATTCCAGCGGAGCATTTGAACCATTAGCATCCACAGTCCAATTCCAATCNATTCCAACGCCTTCCGGTTCAAAATCAATAGTTGTCTGACCAAAACCAGTAAAACTAATGGCAATGAATAGTTGTGTGATTTTTCTCATAAAAAAGTTAATTTTAATTCAATAAAGTTAATTATTATTTGCGAGAAAGCTCTAGAAAGCACACTACTAATACCATACAACAACAAAAAAAATAATTCGTTATTTAGTAGAAGAAAGAAAAGATAACAAAAGAAAAAACATATAGTCTTTGTATGGTTTTTTTTAATATTTTTAATTCATATGAAGTAGCAAAAAAAAAATTAATTATTAATTTTATGAATAAATCTAAAAATCTAGAAATTAATGAGTAAAACCTATTACAACCCAGACGATTTGAAAAAATTTGGCGCCATTANNGAATGGAGTCAAGAACTTGGAGAAAAATTCTTTGATTACTACGGAAAAGTCTTTGAAGAAGGCGCTTTGTCAGCACGTGAAAAGTCGCTCATTGCACTAGCTGTTTCCCACGTGGTTAAATGCCCTTATTGCATTGATGCCTACACCAAAGATGGACTCCAACGCGGCATCACAAAAGAGGAAATGATGGAAGCTATACATGCAGGAGCCGCCATTGAAAGTGGCGCGACATTAGTTCATGGCGTACAAATGATGAACAAGTACAATAAACTCTCCATGTAAGCATGCAAAAAATATCATTGAAACGGCAAAACATAGAATTAGCCAAGCCNAAAAAACAATTGGAAGTGCTTTCCAATGGTATTTTTAAAAATGGGGCCTTGCCTACATTTAAATCCAAGCTGGATGCTACAAATCACTTTCCAATGAAACCCACAACTCTTGAAATTTTACAGATTAATGTAGGCTATANGTGCAATCAAGTCTGTGCCCACTGCCACGTAGACGCGGGCCCTGATCGCAAAGAAATCATGACAAAAGACACCCTCCAGCAATGCTTAGACGTTCTAAAATCATCTGCAGTACATACGCTAGATTTGACAGGGGGTGCTCCAGAGATGAACCCCCANTTTAGGTGGTTTGTAGAAGAAGCGTCTGAGATTGGGGTAAAAGACTTTATCATCCGCTCTAATTTGACCATATTAATGGCCCATAAAAAATATGATGACCTGCCAGCATTTTTCAAAACGCACAATATACACGTTGTATCTTCCATGCCCCATTGGACCCAAGGAAAAACAGATCAACAGCGCGGAAAAGGCGTTTNTAACCGCTCAGTTGAAGCTTTGAAAAAATTAAACCATATCGGATATGGTTTACCAGATTCAAAATTGAAATTGGATTTGGTTTATAACCCATCTGGAGCCTTTTTACCGGGAGATCAAAAAAGTATGGAACTGGATTTTAAAAAAGCTTTGTATGAAGATTTTGGCATACAGTTTAATCACTTATTAGCCATTACCAACCTTCCCATAAGCCGCTTTTTAGACTACCTCATCGCTTCTGAAAACTATGAAGATTATATGTACAGTTTGGTCGAGGCTTACAACCCAAATACGCTGAAGAATGTCATGTGCAAAAACACCCTTTCTGTAAGCTGGGACGGCTACTTGTACGATTGTGATTTCAATCAAATGTTAGGTTTAAAAGTTAAAAATCCCATCACTCACATCCGTAATTTTAATGCCCATCAATTGCAAGAAAGAAACATTCAAATTTCACAACATTGCTATGGCTGTACGGCAGGTGCCGGCAGCAGTTGCCAAGGAACCGTNGTTTAAACTATGCAGACTTCATTGCTTATGGTCTTTGTAAGAAACCCACAATTAGGGACTGTTAAAACACGTCTGGCTGCTACAGTTGGGGACAAAGTAGCATTAGAAATTTACATTGAATTGATGCGCCATACCGCGGAAGTGACTCATAAAGTGTCAGCCGATAAAAAGGTGTTTTACTCTGAAAAAATAGAACAACATGATGTTTGGACTGAAATGAATTTTTCAAAAGCTCTGCAGACCAAAGGCAATCTGGGCCAACGCATGGAAAATGCTTTTAGAACAGCCTTTGAAAAAGGTTACAAAAAGGTCTTAATTGTGGGCAGTGACTTGTACAGCCTTAAAACATCACACATTGAAAAAGCCCTACATCAGTTGGATAAAAAAGAGGTCGTTATTGGCCCCGCTCAGGATGGTGGCTATTATTTATTGGGATTAAAAAAAAATTTGCCAGCACTTTTTTGTAACAAAAGCTGGGGAACCTCTACTGTTTTAAAAGAAACTTTAAACGATTTAAAATTGAAATCTATTTTTCTTATGGAGCCTTTGAATGATATTGATAATTTTGATGACTTAAATAAAGAAACTAAACTGCTAAAAAAACTTAANATTGATGCTAAAGCTTATTAATGAAACCGTTGACTTTTTAATACAAAAAGGATTTGAAAATGCTGAAATTGGAATCATTTTAGGCACTGGTTTGGGGCNACTCATAAACGAGATTGAGATTGTTTATGAAGTGAGCTACAACCAAATTCCCAATTTCCCAACAGCAACTGTAGAATTTCATAAAGGGAAACTTATTTATGGACTTATTGAAGGTAAAAAAACCATTGTCATGCAAGGCCGCTTTCATTTGTATGAGGGCTATTCGCTTCAAGATGTGAGCTATCCAGTNCGCATTATGAAAGCCCTTGGTATTCATAGCCTTTTGGTGTCCAATGCTTCTGGAGCCATTAATCTCAACTTCAAAAAAAGTGAATTGATGCTCATTGAAGACCATATCAATCTGCAAGGAGGTTCCCCATTAGCCTTTAGAGGTGTGGAGCGCTTAGGAATACGTTTTGTAGACATGAGTGCACCTTACGATGCTGAGATGAATACTAGTTTAAAGGCNATTGCAAAGGCCAAAGGTATCGCATTACATGATGGTNTTTACGCCAGTGTTTATGGGCCTCAACTCGAAACACGTGCAGAATATAGAATGCTTAAACTCATAGGGGCGGATGCAGTAGGAATGAGCACCGTTCCTGAAGTAATTGTCGCCAATCATTTGGGCGTGCGGGTTGCAGCGGTATCGGTATTAACAGACGAATGTGACCCTGACAATCTTAAAACAGTGGATGTCCCTGACATCATGAAAATGGCTGAAATTGCAGAACCCGATCTCATTATTTTATTTAAAGAACTGATCAAGATATTGTAATGCTTTAATTCATACTAAATAAGTATCTTTAAACTCTAAAATCTATATACGATGACCCAAAACGAAAAACCTAATCTTGTGAAATGGGGATTAAAATATGCTGTTAGTGCAGCTATGACAGGTATTTTATGTTGTGTCGCCCCTGCTGTGTTGTTTATGTTTGGACTCATGAGTGGGGTGTACGCCATCTCTTTTGCAGATTTTTTTTATCAAAAAGATGGAAGCACTGGAACGGGCGCTTGGATTTTAAGAATTCTGGCACTTTGTATTGGTATTTACGGAATTTACAGCTTTCAAAAAAAACAAAATCAGTGCACTATTGATCCCAAACGAAAACAGAAAAACTTGATATTATTAAGCTTCACCATTGTCATTCTTGGAATAGGATTGTATTTAGGCTTGGAAAAATGGTCCGCTTGGTATTTTGATGCACACATTGTTCCTGCGCAACAAAAAGAATTAAACCTCAATTGATATAAGTAGTGGAACCTGCTGTTAAAGTCATTATTCCTGCCTACAACGAGGCCGCAGCAATTTCGAAAGTGATTGGAGATATTCCAAACTTTATTCAAGAAAAAATCGTAGTGGACAATGGCTCTACAGATCTTACCTCAGAAGTTGCAAAATGCGCAGGAGCAACGGTTTTAGTGGAGCCCAACAAAGGCTACGGTTCTGCCTGTTTAAAAGGCATNGAGTACATTCAGAATTCAAATCAAAAAACAGACATTGTTGTCTTTTTAGATGGAGATTACAGCGATTACCCAGAACAAATGTCTGAAATCATAGCGCCCATTTTGAATCAAAATACAGATTTTGTGTTGGGCAGTCGAAAAAAGAGTTTGAGTGAAAAAGGGGCCATGCAACCGCAACAACGCTTTGGAAATTGGCTTGCAACGAACTTAATGCGATTNTTTTTCAATTCTAAATTTACAGATTTAGGGCCCTTTAGAGCCATTAAGTATGAGGTGCTTCAGCAACTTGGCATGAAGGATAAAACTTATGGCTGGACCGTCGAAATGCAACTCAAAATTCTAAAGCAAAATTTTAGTTATTCGGAAGTTCCTGTTAAATACCGCAACAGAATTGGAGTTTCAAAAGTGTCTGGTACNTTAAAAGGTACTATCTTTGCAGGGATGAAAATTCTTACTTGGATTTTCAAATACAGTTTTAAAAAATGATTCTAGAGTCGATTATAATAGTCATATATTCCACCGCNCTCGTTCTTATTTTTATGTACGCTTTGGCACAATTGAACCTGTTATTAAATTATTTAAAGGCCGATAAAATCTCTATTGAAAGTCCAAAATTTGACTTCACAAATCAAGCTGAAATTCCACATGTAACCATTCAACTACCCGTTTACAATGAATTGTATGTAATGGAACGCTTGTTGGATAACATTGTCAAGCTTGATTATCCAAACCATAAACTAGAAATTCAAGTCTTGGACGACTCCACGGACGAATCTTTGGAATCAACTGCCAAGCAAATTAAATCATTACAAAATAAAGGTTTCGACATTCAACACATTTGCAGAACGGACAGAGAAGGATTTAAAGCTGGTGCGCTAAAAGAAGGTTTAAAAATTGCCAAAGGAGAATTTATCGCCATTTTTGATGCCGATTTTCTACCAAAACCGGACTGGTTAAAACGAACCATTCCATTTTTTAAAGACGGTGAAATTGGGGTTGTNCAAACCCGCTGGGGTCACATCAATAGAGATTATTCGGTCCTCACTAAAGTACAAGCTTTTGCACTGGATGCCCATTTCACATTAGAACAGGTCGGTCGCAGTTCTAAAGGCCACTTTATCAATTTTAATGGTACTGCAGGTGTCTGGCGAAAAGACTGNATCTTGGATGCTGGCAANTGGGAAGGAGACACGCTAACAGAAGATTTGGATTTGAGCTACCGAGCTCAGCTCAGAAATTGGAAATTTAAATATCTAGAAGATGTAGAAACCCCTGCCGAACTTCCAGTAGTCATTAGTGCAGCCCGTTCTCAACAATTTAGATGGAACAAAGGAGGTGCTGAGAATTTTAGAAAGATGATTTCGAGGGTTTTCGCTAATAACACCCTTCCATTTAAAACTAAAATACATGGAATGCTGCACCTTTTAAATAGCACCATGTTTTTAAATGTTTTGATTGTGGGAATACTAAGCATACCAATGTTGTACATTAAAAATGAATACGCCCATTTGAAAGCCTACTTTTATGTGATGAGCTTTTTTGTGATCAGTACTTTGATCTTTTTTATATGCTATTGGTATATGTACAAAAAAACACATGGATCAACGTTCAAGGATTTTGTACAATATGTTGTGATGTTCTTTACCTTCTTTTCCATTGCTATGGGGTTTTCACTTCACAATTCCATCGCTGTTATTGAGGGGCATATTGGGAAAAGAAGTGAGTTTATAAGAACACCTAAATTTAATATGAATTCGCTTACAGACAGCTGGAAAAACAACAAATACCTGCGAAAAAAAACCTCCTTAAATGTGGTGTTAGA
The DNA here is from genome assembly GCA_002684355.1 of Formosa sp. Taxonomy (GTDB): domain Bacteria; phylum Bacteroidota; class Bacteroidia; order Flavobacteriales; family Flavobacteriaceae; genus UBA3537. The sequence continues at coordinate 9,603 of NYVA01000045.1, read as the reverse complement.
AGGGCTTTTGATGCTCTACTTTGGCTTTGGTATGTACAGTGCTTTTGTCGTTGGAGATCAAGGTGGTGATTTTGGCCTATTTCCTTTCCACTTGATGTTGTTCTTAGGTTTCGGCTTTGTGTTTTTTAATTCCCTAAAACCAAGAGTCTAACCCTTTCCCCCATGCTTTTGAAATCATTACATTTCAAGCGTTTCGCCACTTTTTTTACGATTACCTTTTCAATTGCTCTATATTTTCATCTTGGCTACAATATAGAACGCTATGAACATGTGATGCTAGGCCTTTGTGTATTAGGCCTGTTTATGGCTTACTATGGCATGCTAAAACTAAAAATTTCATGGGTTTTAATGGTTGTAGCAGGGCTTCTTTTTAGAACCGTATTTTTAGGGCATTACCCGGCTTTATCTCAAGATTTTTTTCGATTTATCTGGGACGGTCGCCTGTTATTTAAAGGGATCAATCCCTATTTATTCAATCCAAATGAGATCATGAATTCACAAGTTGCTATCCTGGCAGAAATGCAGACCCTTTACGACGGCATGGGACCACTTAGCCAAAGAAATTTTTCAAATTATCCGCCCATACACCAAATGCCTGGATTTTTAGCCGCAATGCTTAGCGGCAGGTCTATTTTTGGTACAATCTTGATACTGAGACTAATTTTAATTTTGGCNGATTTGGGAATAGTGTATTATGGCAGAAAATTACTGGGATTATTTCAAATGCCAAAAAATGCCATTTTTATTTATTTTTTAAATCCTTTGGTGGTTATTGAACTCACTGGAAATCTCCATTTTGAAGGGCTGATGGTCTTTTTTATGCTCCTCACATTCTATCACTTAAAACAAAATAAAAATATGTATGCTGCNCTTTTTATGGGAATTTCNNTTCTTACCAAGCTAATTCCAGTATTGGTTTTACCTTTATTCATTTATAGACTTGGTTTAAAGAAAAGTGTAGAGTTTGTTGGGATGACTATCGGGGTTGTAATTCTGGGGTTTTTCCCCTTTATAAATATGGGATTTTTGACGAACTATAGCGAGTCCGTTGGTCTTTGGTTTTCAAATTTTGAATTCAATGCCAGCTTTTATTATATGCTAAAAGCCCTTACACAGTACTATTTGGAGGCAAATTTGATTGCGTATATGCGTTTTATAATACCCGTTTTAATGGGAAGCACTGTGCTGTATTTATATTTGAAGAAAGAAACCAAGACCAAAACCATAATGAAGCAGTGCTTGTGGCTACTTACGGCTTATTTTCTTATAGCAACGACAGTACATCCCTGGTATATTATCCCTTTGGTTTTTTTAAGTTGCTATTCCAATTACCGCTACCCTACATGGTGGAGTTTGACTGTATTTTTAAGCTATGGCGCCTATTCTCAAACAGCGGTGCTAGAAAACCCCTACTTACTTACAATTGAATATGGCGTTGTTTTAAGCATTTTAATATACGAGTCATTTAAAAATAGCTCGGGGAAATTAAAGCATCATTAATTGACTTATTTCCGTTTCAGACAAATTTTTCCAATGGCCCCTAGGAAGGTCTTTCTTAGTCAAGGGCCCAATGCCAACACAGTCTAAGGTTTCTATCTCGTATTTAAAGTGTGAAAAAATAGTACGAATAATCGTGTTGCCGGTATTTTTTATTTGCAGTCCAATTTCATTTTTTTTAGCACCTTCAACATAACTAATGGCTTCTACTGCAATTAATTTGCCTTGGTGTTTAAAGCCTTTTTCAATGGTTTTCAAGTGCTCCAATTTTAAGGACGTCACAAGTTTTATGTGAAACAGTCGAGTGACACCATGCTTTGAGTTGGTAAATTTTCCATGAATTTTTTCATCGTTGGTAAACAAAAGTAGGCCTAAAGAATTTCTACCCAATCTTCCAATAGGTCGTATTTTTGAAGCAGTCGCTTTGGACACCAAATCCATGACAGTTCTTCCTTTTCCTTCGCTGGTAGTCGTTGCAAACCCTTTGGGTTTATTGAGCAAAACATAGGCTTTTTTTTCAGGATTGATACGTGCGCCATCAAAACGAACCTCATCCTCAATTTTAACTTTGTAACCCATTTCCGTCACAACCTTACCATTGACCGTTACATTACCTATACTTATATACATATCCGCTTCCCGTCTTGAACAAATTCCTGAATTGGAAATATATTTATTCAATCGGATTAGAGATACCACTTTTTTAGAAGCGGATTTCGAAGCTTTTTGAGACATGGTCTATTTTTGTCCAAAGGTACTGCAATAAAATACAATCGCTTAAATAGTTGCTAAAAAATCTTGTTTAAAATCAAGGCGGGATCTAGCAATAGGATGCTAAAAACCCCAGCAAGAATCAAAAGTTTTAAAAAATTGTGAATGCGGTTGTAATCTTGCTGTCTTTGGGCGTTCCATATCATAAAAAGAAGGAGGATTAGGTAAACAGTTGCACCAATGAAAAAGGAATGCATCAATCGCAATTCAAAATAAAAAACCAATAAAGCGGAAACCAAACAATTGAGGGCAATTAAAATACTCATCATTAATTTGGTGGCCTTCTCCCCATAAACAACCGGTACAGTCTTGTAATTTAAAGTCAAGTCTCCTTTAATATTCTCAAGATCTTTAACCAACTCTCGTATGGCTAAAATTAAAAACAAATAAAATCCAAAAACAAAAATCAAAAGATTATAATTTTTAAAGTACAATAAAATGGCGAAAAAGGGAGTAATTGACAGCAATGCAGACGTTAAATTACCAAGAACTGGTTGTTTTTTAATCTTGTGGGAATAGAACCAAATGAAAAACATATAGCCTGCAAAAAACAGGCCTGCACGCAAAGAAATAAGACCTGAAAATAACAAGGCTAGAATATTAATTACAAAATAAAGCGACAATTTGGTCTTTTGACTGACCATATGGTCCAAAATAGATTTTTGAGGCCGATTGATTAAGTCTTTTTCTTGATCGTAAAAGTTATTGATGATATACCCTGAGGCTATGGCGCCAACAGTTGCAAGAACAAGCACAAACAATGAAGGGTCCAAAAGTACCTCTATCATGGGGGTATCCTGAGCCAAAATGAAAATAGAGGTTAGGTATTGTGCCAAGACAACCAATCCAATATTATAACCGCGCACAACAGAGAAGATGCTAATAATTTTCAGCAACATATATTTGAAACCTCCGGCCATTAAAATCGGATTTAAAAGGTGTAGACAACCTCGAGCTTATGTCCTGAAAGTGCTTTTTGAGCCTTGGCTATATTTTCGGTAAAGCCGAGGATATACCCCCCTCCGCCAGAACCACAGAGTTTTAGGTAATACGCATTGGATTCAATTCCAGAAGCCCAGATCTGGTGGAACTTTTTTGGAATCATGGGTTTGAAGTGGTTTAAAACCACTTTAGATAGTTGCTTTGTATTTCGAAACAGCGATTTGATGTCTCCTTTTAAAAAATCTTCAACGCAAGCGTCCGTATGTTTGATAAATTGATTTTTAAGCATGGCTCTGAAGCCCTCTTCTTTCATTTTCTGCATAAAAAGCTGAACCATGGGAGCTGTTTCACCAACCATTCCGCTGTCCAATAAAAAGACTGCCCCTTGACCTGAGGTGTTTTGGGAAGGGATACCTGTGGCTTCGATATCATTTTGTGAAGAAATCAATATGGGTAAACTCAAATAACTATTAAGGGGATCCAGCCCAGAAGACTTTCCATGGAAAAAGGACTCCATTTCAGCAAAAATAACTTTCAGTTTTAAAAGTTTATCTCTAGTTAAATTTTCTAAAACGGTCACTTTATCTAGCACATAGCGATCGTAAATTGCGGCGACCAAGGCGCCACTGCTACCTACTCCATAGCCTCGGGGAATGGATGAATCAAAATACATACCGTCAGAAATATCCAAAGCCATTTGATCGAGCTTAAAACGCACCAAGTTTGTGTCAATGGTTTTTAAATACTGGAGATAATCTTGTAATACCGTATTGGACTCTTTTGAAAGAGCTGAATGATTTTGGCTGTGTTTCAGAGCCCCTTTGTAAAAATTATAAGGAATGGAAAGGCCCTTGGAATCTTTTATGATACCATATTCACCAAATAATAAAATTTTAGAATAAAAAAGTGGTCCTTTCATTTTAAGATGTGATGCTTATACTTACAAATATACATTAAAATTCAATGCTTTCTGCACCCTTACCGACGCTGTCCAAGATATAATGTTTGTTTTGACAATAATTGGCCAATTTAATGCTGATAAATTCATTGACCTTTGAGGCGTATTTTTTGGGGTGCAAAACATGGACATTAGCACCGGCATCCAAAGTAAAACAGACTGGAATTTTGCTGGCCTTTCTAAACGCCCAAAGTGCATTAATTATTTCTAATGTATTTGGTTTCATTAAAATGAAATAGGGATCACTACACATCATCATGGCATGTAATGTTAGGGCTTCGAGTTCAACAATTTTAATAAAACTTGGTAAATCCCCATTTTTTAAAATGGGAATTAGCTGGTCTAAATGCGCATGGGCTTGCTCAAAACGTTGTGTAGCGAAGGGATGCTGATGCATCAAATTATGACCCACGGAGCTACTGACTTGTTTCTCGCCCTTATCCACCAATAAAATAGCGTCTTGGTAGTCCTGAAAAACAGCATGCACCTCTGACGGAAACTTAAGGCCTTGCAAATCGGAACTCCCTGAAATCCCTTTGTGTTTCCCCCAAACTACCAAACCGCCTTCAATGCTTCGGCAAGCACTTCCCGAACCTAAGCGCGCTAGAAAAGACGCTTTATGTTTTAGAAAAGCAGCATCTGAATCTGGGTACAGCAAGCGTTCCAATTGCACAAGGCACATGGCCAAAGCACTCATACCAGAAGCGGAGGAAGCAATTCCAGAGCTGTGAGGAAAAGTGTTGCTGGTTTCAATTTGAAAATGATGTGTTTCCAAATAAGGCGCATAGATTAAAATTCGTTCAAAAAATTGTTGGATTTTGGGCTTAAAATCTTCTTTGGGTTTGCCCTCTAAAAACACCTCAAAAGACAGTCCTTTGGAAGGTTTTACTTTGTATTTTAAAATGGTCGTGGTTTTGCAATTGTTCAGCGTAAAACTGATAGAAGGATTGGCTGGAATTTGATGGGTTTTTTTACCCCAATATTTTACAAGAGCAATATTACTTGGCGCTGTACAACATACAGTACCATTTTCAATGGCTTTGAATTGTTGGGTTGGAATAAATTCTTCTACGCGCATAAACCGTTTACTTCTCAAACAAAGATACTAACTTGTATTTGTTTTTTTCTGTCATTTGCTTAATTCTTGTGCGGCTAAATAAGCACCGGTCCAAGCATTCTGAAAATTAAAGCCTCCGGTCACACCATCAATATTTAAAATTTCTCCAGCAAAAAAGAGATTTTTAAAGCGTTTGCTTTCAAAGGTCTTAAAGTCAATTTCCTTTAAATCAATACCGCCTGCGGTAACAAATTCCTCTTTAAATGTACTTTTTCCATGGACTTTAAATACCGCAGCCGTGAGTTGATTTGAAAGCGCTTGAAGTTGTGATTTATTGACCTCGGCCCAACGCAAGGTTTCAGATATGCCCGAGGCTTCCACCAATTTGTACCAAAGTCTTTTAGGAAGGTTGAAAATTGTGCTGTTACGCACTTGCTTTTTAGACAATTCCGATTTAGAATTTAACAACGCTTGCATACAAGATGCTTCACTTTGTTGGATAAAATTGATTTTTACATCAAAGCAGTAGTTTAGCGCTGCCAATTCAATGGCACCAAATGCCGAGAGTTTTAAAATCGATGGAGCACTCAACCCAGAATGGGTGATTAACAGGGGGCCGTCTGACGCTAAATTCGTTCCAAGCACTTCAACATAAACATTTTTGGCTACCACCCCTGGAATATCTTTGATCCGTTCGTCGTCAATATCAAATGTAAAAAGAGAAGGAACAGCCGAAATGATGTGCAGCCCCAAAGCTGCTAACAGCTTCCATATTTTNGGATTACTCCCCGTGGCAATTAAAAGTTTTTGACAGCTAAAAAGCCCTTTTGAAGTCTCTAATTGCCAGCCATTTTCAAGTGGAGCTATGGATTGTANCNAATGNTTTTTCATAAGTGTCACNCCATACTTNTGAATTTCNTNTAAAAAGCAATCGATGATGGTTTGAGCGCTATTGGACACTGGGAAAATTCGACCGTCATCTTCAATTTTCAAAGGGATNCCACGAGACTCGAACCATGCCACGGTGTCGCCTGTCATAAAAGCGTGAAAAGGGCCTTTTAGTTCCTTCTCACCTCTTGGATAATGCGTTGCGAGTACATTGGGAATAAATTCAGCATGGGTAACATTACAGCGTCCACCACCGGAAATCTTAACCTTCGAAAGTACAGAATTCCCNCGTTCAAGAATNCCAATATTTAGCTTTGGATTTTGTTTTGCAGCATTAACCGCCGCAAAAAAACCTGCGGCACCCCCACCAACTATTAACACATCGTATGCTTCCATCTTTCAAAAATAAAAAAAGCCACTCGATTTTGAGAAGCTTTTTTTGTGCGGGCGGAGAGACTCGAACTCTCACACCTTGCGGCACTAGATCCTAAGTCTAGCGTGTCTACCAATTCCACCACGCCCGCTCGTNCTGTTTTACAGGGTCGCAAATATAAACAATAGTTTATAAATTCAAACTGAACCATAGAAAATTATTTGCNGTCATTTCGTAATTTTGAAAAAAATAAAATCCCATGAAAGGACTTAAAACTTATGTTGAAACACACAAGAATCGTTTTTTAGATGAACTTTTTTCATTGCTAAAATTACCCTCAGTTAGCGCCGATTCAGCCTATAAAAAAGACACCATTGCTACGGCAAAATTTGTAGCNAACAGCCTAAAAGATGCAGGTTGCAACCATGTAGANATTTGTGAAACTGCAGGCTATCCAATCNTATATGGAGAAAANATCATTGACTCCAAATTGCCAACCNTATTGGTTTATGGACATTACGACGTCCAGCCCCCAGATCCCATGGAACTGTGGGACTCCCCGCCTTTTGAGCCTGTAATTAAAACGACTGAATTACATCCGGAAGGTGCCATTTTTGCGCGTGGTGCCTGTGATGACAAAGGCCAAATGTACATGCATGTCAAAGCCTTAGAATTTATGACCTCAACCCATCAACTGCCTTGTAATGTGAAATTTATGATTGAAGGAGAAGAAGAAGTCGGAAGTGACAATTTAGGGCTTTTCGTCAAAGAAAATGCCACTAAATTAGCCAACGATGTAATCTTAATTTCAGATACTGGGATGATTTCAAAAGACACCCCATCAATTACAACGGGACTTAGAGGTTTGAGCTATGTAGAGGTTGAAGTAACTGGACCAAACAGGGATTTACACTCTGGAATTTATGGAGGTGCTGTGGCCAACCCCATCAATGTTTTATCAAAAATGATTGCCTCCTTACACGATGAAAACAACCAGATTACTATTCCTGGTTTTTACGACAAGGTACAAGAACTGACAAAAGAAGAGCGCAGCGCTATGGCAAAGGCTCCTTTTTCATTAGAAGCCTACAAGGAGTCCCTTGGAATTGAAGCCGTTTTTGGTGAAAAAGGCTATACCACCAACGAGAGAAACGCCATTCGACCCACCTTAGATGTCAACGGTATTTGGGGGGGCTATACTGGAGAAGGCGCAAAAACTGTGATTGCAAGCAAGGCCTCAGCCAAGATATCGATGCGCCTGGTACCCAACCAAGACCACCATGAAATCACTAAACTATTTCAAACTCATTTTGAAAATATTGCACCCAAAGGTGTTTATGTAAAAGTGACTCCCCACCACGGTGGTCAGAGCTATGTAACCCCCATTGACAATACAGGCTATCGGGCAGCAGCCAGAGCCTACGAAGCGACTTTTGGAAAAACACCCATTCCTCAGCGCGGTGGTGGCAGCATTCCTATTGTAGCCCTATTTGAAGAAATTTTAAATAGCAAAACCATTATGATGGGCTTTGGGTTGGACAGTGATGCCATCCACTCCCCCAATGAACATTATGGTGTTTTTAATTATTTGAAAGGGATCGAAACCATTCCTTTGTTTTATAAATATTTTGTGGATTTATCTCAAAAAAACAATCCGCTATAAAGCGTGCTTATGTTGATCCCGTTGTTTTTTAGACATGTTTTGAAGTACCATGTCATAACTGTGAGAAATCAGTTCAAAAAGAAATTCTGTGGAAACTTCGTTTGTTTTTAGATAAATGGTATTCCAATGTTTCTTGTTGGCATGAAAGCCAGGTTTTATGCAATAGTATTGTTCTCTAATTTGTAAGGCATAAGTGGGATCGCATTTTAAAGTAATTGAGGGGGCACCAGCCTCCCATTTGGACAAAGGGCAAAGGGCAAAAGTTTTACCCAAGACTTTAAACACCAAAGTATCTTGATCAAAAGGAAATGATTCTGTGGTTTTTAACTGCTGCAAGCAGAAGCTGCGGATGACATCTAGCGTTGTTGGGATCAAAATTTAATCGAAAAGTTTGTACAAAACAGGCTTACTAGGAGAGGCATCNTTTTGGAAAGGGGCAACAAGCAAATTTAAAATATACTTGCCGTCTTTGACCGCATTCGGGACATAGATNAGTTCGGTGATGGTCGCCTCTTTTCGGATGGCNCCATGAACATCCCAAAAAGCTTTATGTGCTAAAAGTTCGCCATTGTCTTTTTCCTTGTCGACACTTGGCAAATCAATTAATAAATGCTTGACCCCTTTATTTCTGAGGTAAATCGCCGCTGCTTCGGACAAAAATGGCGGATTGGTGTTGGCATATTGTCTNCTGAGTTTGTCTTTGGTATTGGGTAAAGTACGAATGACNACCGCTTCTCTTTTTTTATTGCCAATCGCATATCGCAGTTGTTTTTCAGAAATGATTAAATCTTCATCTCTTTTTTCGGGGACGACTGTAATAACCTCACTGACAAATAGAAATTGTTTTAAACACGAATTAATACTGTAGGTTTCTTCCGTGATATGCCCGACACACTCAGTATGAGTACCATGCGCATGGGGATTAAATTCAATGGAATTGAAATTAACGGAAGCCCCGCTTTTAACACTGCCGGTCCAATTTTTAAGTTTCGTAGGATAAATTTTGGGCGGAGGTAAATACCATGCATTTACATTGTCTTTGGACGACCTTAAAGGTATGGAAATATCAATTGGTTGGTCCACATAGATGGTGTAAGTTCTGCTGTTGGCATGAATGATTGCTTTCATATGCAATGGGTTTTGATAAAATTACTAAAAATTTAAACGATGAATAAATCAGAGGCAATACCATCGCTTAAAAACTGTCCTTTTGGAGTCATTTTCAAATGGGCATTTTCAATTTTGAGGGTTTCAGATGCCAAGTAACCATGCGCATTGTTTAGCAGACTTGTTTGAACTCCCAATCCAAATTCTTCCTCAATTCGCTTGAGTGAAACACCCCATATGGTACGCAATCCTGTCATGATATATTCGTTAAAACGATTTTCAGGGGTAAGTAACTCTGAGGTTAATGGCAATTCGTTTTTAGCAATTGTATTTATGTATTGTTTGTT
>NYVA01000044.1 GCA_002684355.1 Formosa sp. | reverse complement strand
AGAGCCTCGTTTTTATGCCTCCTTGGCTTTTGATAGAGGTTTAAGTAGAAGCTGGGGAGAATTTTGGAATCTTAAAATGCGCAAAGGGGAGTCCCATGGGCGCAACGCCAATACAAGTGATTACTTGACCACTGGTTACGGTTTGAAAAAAATTGTACATCCCGATTCGGAAGGCGATACCTATTCAAAAATCATCCGGTACCCCTTTCCAATCGTTCGGTTGAGTGAGCTTTATTTAAACCTTGCAGAAGCATTAAATGAAGTTAATGGCCCCAGTCAAGAAATTTATGATGCCTTGAATGTGATTCGTGATCGAGCAGGAATTCCTAATGTTCAGGACAGTTGGGGGGATTCTTCCTTAACTTCGAATGTTGGTAAACACACCGAACAAACAGGGCTTCGTGAAATCATTCGTCAAGAAAGACTTATTGAGCTCTCTTTTGAAGGGCATAGATACAATGATATCAGACGTTGGAAATTAGGTCTTGAATACTTTTCAACTCCAGTTAAAGGGTGGTCAGTTGATGAAGAAACCCAATCTAATTTTTACAATGTAATAGATGTTGGATTGCGCTCTTTTAATTCCCCTAGAGACTATTTTCATCCNATTAGTTTTAATGAGATAAACATCAATCCTAACTTGGTTCAAAACCCTGGATGGTAAAACTTTTATAAAAATGAAATATAGAATTATGAAAAAATTACTTTTGATCCCTTTGTTTGTTTTTTCAGCAGTTGCTTGTAGTGACAAAGANGATGGTGATACGATGCCCCCGGGTGTTTTGACTGTTGACATGGTAACGCCTACCAATGGTGGCGGTATTATAAATTACACTCTCCCTGATGACAATGATATTCTATATGTGAAGGCTGAATACACGAATTCAAATGGTGTAGATGTGAGCAGGGCCTCTAGTAGTTACAACAACAGCATTGAAATTNATGGTTTAAATCAAACCACGGCTTTGACCATTACACTATATGTTGTCGATGAAAATTTTAATCAATCCGCTCCTATTTTAATTGAACTAGTTCCTTTGGAATCTTTTATTTATTTGGTTCAAGAAAGTATTGAACTGGCTGCTGATCTTGGAGGTTTTAGAATTACTTGGGACAACATAGAATCTAAAACAGTTTATGTCTATGTGCACATTAACGATGGTACAGAAGAAGAGGTTAGAATTTTATCTTCTGACAATGCACAAGAATCCATAGCAGTTCGCGGACTGCCTTCCACGGAAATAAGNATTTCGACTCGGGTTCAAGATTTTGATGAAAATACAACAACACTTGAAGAAAAAGGAACATTGACACCCCTTTTTGAAGAGGTCATTGACAAATCAACTTGGTCACTTTTGGCTTCTCAATCTGTAAATGGGAATGCGTGGGAAGGGGATTCAACCAATTTCTGGGATGATGTCATTGATACCACTGGGAATAATTCAGATAATAGTTATTTTATGATTTGGAGAGATTTAAATGGTGGGTCTTTAAACTGGCCACTTGACCTTGTAATTAATCTTAATAAAAATGTAAAAATAACGCGGTTTTCAGTGTGGCAGCGTGCCTTTTGGTACAATGGCCCCTCAGATGTACCCTATTATTTTCAGGAAGAAAACATGAAAAGTTTTACAATCTATGCAAGTAATGATGCTCAAGTTTGGCAAGAATTAGGTCAATTTGACATTGGTGATCCGAGAGATTCAGAAGGTAATATCCCTGTATCTGCACTAGAATCTGCTGCCAATGGCCACGAATTTGAACTCGATGCTGTTTCAGAAGCCTTTCGCTATTTAAAATTCAGCGTAACATCAAATTACGGGAGTGAAACCTACGTCAATGGTTCAGAAATCACTTTATACGGATTGGATAACCTTTAATTGATAAATATCTATGCGAATTTTAATAGTCCTTAGTCTTTTTTTTCATGTGTCATATGCACAATTCTTAAGCACCTCTGGATCTCAAATTGTAGACGATAACAATCAAGAAATCATCTTGAAAGGGGCTGGTCTTGGTGGCTGGATGCTTCAGGAAGGTTATATGATGAATTCTGTTGGTGGTGCCGACACACAATACGAATTTAAAGACAATCTCACTGCTTTGATTGGTGAGGAAGAAACCCAAATATTTTATGACAATTGGTTNACTAATTTCGTAACTGAAACAGATATNGAAACCCTGGCTAACTTAGGCTATAACAGTGTTCGACTGGCCATGCATTACAATCTCTTTACGCTTCCAATACAAGAAGAACCGGTCGAAGGTCAGAACACTTGGCTTAGTAAAGGTTTTGAAATGGTTGATGATTTGTTGGATTGGTGTGAAGCCAACCAAATATACCTTATTCTTGACTTACATGCGGCACCTGGAGGGCAGGGAGCCAATTCGGGTATTTCAGATTACAACCCCGCCTTGCCTTCCTTGTGGGAAAGCGATTTTAACAAAAGTAAAACCGTAGCGCTTTGGGGACAATTGGCCGACCGCTATAAAGACGAACCTTGGATTGGGGGTTATGATTTATTNAATGAAGTAAATTGGACTTTGGNGACCTACGAACTTAGGAATTTATACGTTCAAATCACAAATGCCATTCGCGCTGTTGACATCAATCACATCATTTATATTGAAGGTAATGGTTATGCCAATGATTTTACGGGATTGACTCCTCCATGGGATGACAATATGGTTTACAGTTTTCATAAATATTGGTCCTATAATAATGAAGATTCATTAGATTGGGTTTTAGGAATGCGAGACCAATACAACGTTCCACTATGGTGTGGTGAAACGGGTGAAAATTCCAATACTTGGTACCGAGATGCATTCAAGCTTTACGAAGACAATAATATTGGTTGGGCTTCTTGGCCTTACAAGCGCATTGAAACCATAGTAGCTCCTTATTCTATTTCTTCCAACTCAAACTATGAAGCCATTATTAATTATTGGAAAGGAGAAGGCCCAGCCCCAAGCGTGAGCAATGCTATATCAGGATTAANNCAACTCACAACAGATTTATTAATCTCTAATACTACTTTCTTTAAAGACGTANTAGATGCTCAAATAAGACTNCCCCAAGACGATGCGTTAATTCCTTACGCAGATCANCAAATTCCTGGAGTTGTTTACTTGTCAGATTNCGACTTGGGTATTAATGGNGTTGCTTATAACGACAACGATTATGTAGACTATAGCATCGATACTGGNTCCTATGAAGCATGGAATAAGGGCTGGAATTACCGCAATGACGGCGTCGATATTCAAAGCAATACAGACGCCTTTAATTCTAACGGCTACCACATTGGGTATATCAACGATGGGGAATGGATGAAGTATACCGTAAANATTGCTACCACAGGCTTTTATGATCTTAACATTCGTTATGCCTCCCNAGAATCTGGAGGCAAGCTAAAACTGTTTATAGATGAGGTTGACATTTCTGAACCTATTTTANTGAACAACAGTGGTGGTTGGTCTAATTTTGTCAACGGGGCNTACGGGGGTGTTTACTTAGCNTCAGGCACCCATGTTTTAAAAGTNAAGATTATTGGNGACAATGAGTTTAATGTAGGCAGNATTGAATTTGAGGAGGCTACTGAATCTATCCCTAGTTTCGAGCCTATAGGGGCAAATATACTAGACGATGAAAAGTCCATAAGATTGGTTTTAAATCACCCCATTACGCAAGGCCAGACTTTGANCTCTGATGATTTCACNATAGACATTGATGGGGTTTCAAGTACNGTAGAGTCCATCCAGATAGATCCTTCTAATGANCGTACTATTTTGTTTGAAATGACAGATTTTTTAAATTTTCAACAAAACATTACTATCGATCATACGGGTGCTGTTATAAATTCAATATTTGATAATTATGTACTTGCTGAGTTTACGAATTTCCCAGTTACGAACTCGCTTCCAGAAAGAAAATTAATACCTGGAAAAATTGAAGCCGAAGATTTTAACACTCAATTGGGATTGAGCGTAGAACCTACCAGTGATATTTTTGGAGGCGATAATATTGGTCAGACCCATTCTGGAGATTATGCTGAATACCTTGTTTATGTAGACGAAACCGGCCTTTACGATTTTCAAATCCGTTACGCAGCCAGTTACCAACAAGGCATAGCAGAATTTCAAATGGTTAATAATGAATCGACTCAGAGTTTGGGATGGTTTCCAATTCCAGTTACTGGAGGTTGGCAAAATTGGTATACATTGACCAATGAGGTTCAACTCACCAAAGGCGCCTACACGCTAAAAATGAATATTTTACAGCCTGGTTTTAATATCAACTGGTTAAAATTTACTTATTCAGATCAAAATTTGGGATTGGAAGACAATATTCAATTTGAAGGTGCTTTAAAAATATATCCAAACCCTGTTAATGATAAGTTATACATCAATTTTGAATCCAACCCAATTGATGCTGTTGTTTTGTATGACATGAACGGTCGTGAAATTTATAGGCGTGCGTATATTGAATCTCCATCTTCTTTTCAGTTACAATTACCAGCGATTGAATCCGGACTCTATTTTATTCGCATTGAATCTGAAAATCGAATTTTTCATAAAAAACTATATAAAAATTAATCCAAAAAACCTAAAATATTAATTTTAATGAGACTAAACACATCTCCACTTTTTCTTATTGTGGCATTAATTTCAGTACTTAGTTCGTGCGAGCCAAGGTACCCGTCTTCTTCAGAAGATTGGGGGGTTGATTTTTTTGATGATTTTAAAAAATTTGACACCAGTAATTGGCAAGATCAACGCATTTGGGTTAACAATGAAACCCATTGCTATGTACCAGATAATGCCTATAATACCAGAGAAGTGAGTGACGGGACCTTAAAATTAAGAGTTGTCAATATAAAGGAGAAAATCACATGCGATAATTTTGATAAATTCGATAACCAACATCCAGAAACTCAATACGTGGCGGGACGTATTGCTTCAAAAAACCGAAGAGAATTCATCAAAGGAAAATGGACTGCAAGACTTAGACTTTCAGTCAATGGTGAAGCTAGTATGTTTCCGGCCTGGTGGATATTGGGGGCTCAAAACAATGAACCTCCAGTGCAGGAGCCCGATGAATACATTTGCTGGCCCACAACTGGTTCTGGTGAAATTGATATTTTTGAACACCATGGGGACCACCAAAAAGACCACTATACGGTAGGTGCTATCAAGAGTTTAGGGAAATGCGACGAGGGGGATTGGTGGAGTCTACGCAAAGGTTTTGATGCGACGCTCAACGACTATCATGAATATTCCGTAGAGTGGGAGGGTTCAGACCTTTTATACCGATTGGATGGTAAGGAAATTTACAGAAATGAAGGCCTTGGTGACAATTATCCAGAACCCATGTTTGCAATTTTAAATTTTGCAAAAATNACCGATTCACCAATGCGAGGAGAGTGGGTCATGGAAGTGGATTGGGTCAAGCACGAATACAGAAAATAANNCCTTTAAAANNCCTGAAAATGACTCACAAAACAAAAATATTTTACAGTCTTTTTTTTCTNATATTACCAACAGTCCTATTGGCACAAAATTCTATANCTANCAATATTGAAATGAATTTTTTAGACAAAAANATTCTACTGTATACAACNGCCAAGGATACCGATCTNAGACTNACAAAACAGCCAGACCAAATTTTCANAAAACGCGTTCAACCCTTAGAGACAGAGGTGTCTATTTTTGTAAACCCAAATAAAAAATTTCAAAAGTATTTAGGCATTGGAGGTGCCATTACAGATGCTTCTTCAGAAGTTTTTTCCAAGCTCGGTTCAGAGATACAAAACCAATTATTAGAGGCCTATTATGGAGTCGAAGGCATTGGGTATAACATCATCAGAACCAGTATACACAGCAGTGACTTTGGGTTAGGGAGTCATACCTACATTGATGAGGGCGATGCGGAGCTCAACTCTTTTTCAATTGAAAAGGATTTAGAAAAACGCATTCCCATGATAAAAAGAGCGCAGGCTATTATAGGAGATAAATTGGTATTTTATGCCAGCCCCTGGAGCCCTCCAGCATTTATGAAAACCAACAACCATATGCTTAGGGGGGGTAAATTACGCCCAGAATTTCGTCAGTCTTGGGCCAACTATTATCTTAAATTTATTGAGGCTTATGAGGCCCAAAATATTCCTGTATGGGGGCTTACCATACAAAACGAGCCTATGGCCACACAGCGCTGGGAATCTTGTATTTACTCCGCTGAAGAGGAGCGCGACTTTCTAAAATACTTTTTGGGACCTACCCTTGAAAAAGCGGGGCACGGCAATAAAAAAATAGTTGTATGGGACCACAACAGAGATTTAATTTCGAACAGAGCGAACACCATTTTTGAGGATCCAGAAGCTTCTAAATACGCATGGGGTATAGGATTCCATTGGTATGAAACATGGACCGGTAGTTTACCCAATTACGATAATCTTAAGANCATCAAGGCNTCTTNTCCTGATAAAAATTTATTATTTACNGAAGGATGTCAAGAAGGCTTTGNTTATGAGCGTTTNCAGCATTGGCCCAANGCCGAACGTTACGGAAATTCAATGATNAATGATTTTAACAGTGGTACNGTAGGTTGGACCGATTGGAATATTTTATTAGATGAACGCGGTGGACCCAACCACGTTCAGAACTTTTGTTTTGCACCNATTCATGCAGACACNAAATCAAACAAGCTTATATTTACCCCCACNTATTATTANATTGGCCATTTTTCAAAATTCATCAAACCAGGTGCACTGCGCCTCAGTACCNCAGCCAGCCGGACCACTATTGAAAGCACNTCTTTTCAAAATCAAGATGGNCGCATCGTTACTGTAGTGATGAATCCTCAAGACCAATCTGTAACTTACAAGCTTATTNTTGGAGANAGTGAATCTGTATTTGAAATTGAACCACGTGCCATGCAAACAATTATTTACTAACACTTCCTAAAGCTTCTAGTTATGAAAAATAACATTATTTTTATCGCCTTTGTTGTCTCTCTTGGAGGCTTTTTGTTTGGATTTGATGCGGGAATCATTTCTGGGGTGATGTCCTTTGCTGGACCTGAGTTTGANTTGAGCGAAATTCAAGCGGGCTGGGTGGTGAGTTCCCCCTCTTTTGCTGCNATGTTTGCCATGCTATTTTCGGGCCGTCTGAGTGATTTAATAGGGAGGAGAAAAATGCTTGTTGCNGTAGCCTTTTTNTATGCCTTTTCTGCGCTNCTCTCNGCATATGCCAATTCTTATGAGATGCTTTACATTGCNAGAATGATAGGTGGACTCGCTTTTGGGGCGGCCTTGGTCTTAGCACCTATTTATATCGCAGAAATTGCGACTGCTGAAGACAGAGGGAAACTTGTTACGCTTCAGCAATTAAATATTGTTTTTGGTTTTTTCGCCGCTTTTTTAAGCAATTACTTTTTTAATAAATTCAACACTCCGGAAAATACATTTCTAAGCGATGAGACTGTTTGGCGGTGGATGCTAGGCGTTGAGTTTTTTCCAGCGATGCTCTATTTTATTTTTTTGTTTTTTGTTCCAAAGAGTCCCCGTTGGTTGTANCTNAAAGGNGAACGCCAACATGCCAAAGTAATTTTAATNCAACTTCACGGAGAGAAACGGGGTGCNCAAGAAATTAATTCAATTGAAAAANGAGTACTTTCAGATCAAAATAAATCTAAATTAAAGCTCAAAGATTTATTTAATAAATCGCTTCGATTTGTTTTAGTAATCGGNTTAGTNATCGGAGTTTTACAGCAAATTACAGGAATTAACGCAGTTTATTTCTATGCCACTTCTATATTTAAGCAAACAGGTATTGGAACGGACGCTTCTTTCTCCTCTGGCGTTTTATTAAGTACCATTTCAGTTATTTTCACCTTTGTAGCGATTTATTTAATTGACAGAATGGGAAGGCGTCCTTTGTTGCTTATTGGAACTGCTGGAATTGCCTTGAGTTTACTGTTGTGTTCTTATGGATTTGGCCAAGCTACCTATCAACTTAAACCTGCAGATATTGCTNCTTTTCAGTTTACAAATTCTAANGAATTGTACNTCTTAGCCGATAAAACATTNNAGAGTGATATTGATTTTAAAAAAGAGGTGAAAGCCATTTTGGGCAACCAAATTTACAGTAAAAATGATGGTGAGATTTTAGAGACTGCTACAAACATTAATGCCACATTGGTGTTGATCGGAATTTTGGGCTTTATTGCTTGTTTTGCTTTTTCATTAGGTCCTGTGATGTGGGTATTGTTGTCCGAACTATTTCCTTTGAAATTTAAAGGTTTATTCATCGGCGTCATCGCTTTTATAAATTCATTAATTAGTTCTTTGGTTCAACTTGTTTTTCCATGGGAATTATCTAATTTAGGGAACTCACTCACCTTTTTTATTTTTGGATTTATTGCCTTTATTGGATTTTTTGTTCTCTTGAAAATATTACCAGAAACCAAAGGTAAGTCTTTAGAAGAATTAGAATTATCGCTTAAAAACTAATTTATCTTTTAGNACATAAATAATTGATAAGCCTCATTTTTTGTATGTTTTGCATCAAAACTCACAAATCCTACTTTGTTTTTTGATTATATTTGATTTGTTATCAACCGACAAACTTTTTAAAAGAAATGAAGCGTANTTTATCTGTAGTTTTTATTTTTCTTCTAAATACGAATCTTGGATTGTATTCACAGTCAAATCAGTCATTAGAAACAGACAATCCCCCAAACTTTTTATTTGTTTTAGTAGACGATCAGCCTTTTGATGCTATTGGGTTTATGGGCCGCTATCCTTTTTTGAAAACGCCCAATATTGACCGTCTTTACAATGAAGGTGCCAATGTTGAGAATTTTTTTGTAACACAATCCATTTGTTCACCTTCTCGTGCTAGTTTTTTAACAGGCACCTATCCTCACATTCACGGTGCCAACCAAAACAATAAACATGTTGATCCCAATTGGGATACTTTTGCACCTTATACGGTTCATTTACAGAACGCAGGCTATGAAACGGCTCATATTGGTAAAATCCATATGGCCCATAAAAAAGGAAAAGACCATATTCGGCCTGGTTTTGATTATTGGTATAGCTTTATAGGTCAAGGTAAATACATAGATCCTCCTGTTAATGACAATGGAAAAGAATATATTGAAGAAGGGTATATGACTGATATTCTTACTGATAAAGCGATCGCTTGGTTAAATGAGAAAAGAGACACAAGTAAGCCTTTTTGTTTGAATCTTTGGCACAAGGCAGTTCATGAGCCTCATTTGCCTGCTGAAAGGCACAAGGATTTATATGAAGAGGCGGTTTTACCGCCCCCTCCTTATGATACCCACAAAGAAACCTTTAAGGGTAAACCGGAGTGGCAACGAAAAAAAACATATGGTTTTGATTGGAAAAAAAATCTTCCGATTCCTTCAGAACTTCCAGAACAGGAATGGCCCATCAATTATGAAAAAAATATGGATCTTTTAAGATGTATCGCTGCCATAGATGAGTCGTTAGGAGAAGTGTTAAAAACACTTGAGGCTCTTGGTGAATTGGACAACACTGTAATTATTTACAGCAGTGATAATGGCTATTTTTTAGGGGAGCACACATTTAATGACAAGCGTTTGGCTTATGAAAATTCCATGCGCGTTCCCATGCTCATTCGCTATCCAAAATTAATAAAGCAAAAAACGGTTGTGAAGCAGCAATGTCTTAACATTGACATGGCGCCTACAATTTTGGATATGGCAGGTGTTGAAATTCCTGGCTATATGCAGGGTGATTCCATGTTAAATTTATTGAATGGGGGTTCAGGAGATAAATGGAGAACTTCTATTTTATTTGAATATTATTTAGATACCTATTGGCCTTATGCGGGTCCTAATCAGATCGCGGTTCGCACCGATCGCTATAAATTGGTGGACGCCTTTCTTAAAAATGATATTGATGAATTATATGATCTTAAAAATGATCCCGGAGAAATGGTTAACTTGATTAATTCAGAGGCATACGATGCAATTGAATTAAATCTTAGGCAAGAAGCTAAAAATTTAAAGGCTCAATTTAAGTACAGAGCCGACCGCGATTGGTGGCTTAGAAAGGTACTGAAAGAGAAAAATATTAAAAAGAATAAATAAAATAAAATGAGGTATAATTATTCAAAGAAGCTTTTGATATTGATAGTTTCAATATTTACAATGACTTTATCAGCTCAAAGTTTAGAAGTTTCTGGTAAAGTCATTGAAAAAGAAACCAATATTCCGCTGGCAGGGGCCACTATCATCATCAAGGATACTAGCACAGGTGTCAGCTCTGATTTTGATGGGAATTTTAAAATCACTGTCCAAAAAGGACAAGTTTTAATCGTTTCTTATGTGGGCTTTAAAAACATAGAAATTGAAGTTCAGCAATCTGAAGTTATCGCTTTAATGGAACCAAGTCTTGATGCCTTGGACGAAGTAACGATTAGTGTGGGTTATTTTGATGTCAGTAAAAAAGATCTTTCAGGCTCTATCACCCAGCTTAAAACGGAACAATTAGAGCAAAACAGAGCCGCAAGCTTAGAAAGTTTATTGCAAGGACAAGTGGCAGGGGTTGTTGTGACTGAAAGTGCAGAACCGGGGGGTGGAATCGGTATTTCCATTCGCGGCACCAATTCCATGCTTGGTGGGACCCAACCTTTATATGTNCTGGATGGAATTCCAATCAATCCAGTTGCCGACGCNGAAGGCAATGGTAATTCGGGAGGGGCACAGAGTTCTTTAAGCTTTATCAATCCCAACGACATTGAAAAAATGGAGATTTTAAAAGATGCTGCTGCCACTGCTGTTTATGGTGCAAGGGGNGCCAATGGCGTGGTATTGATCACTACCAAGTCTGCNAATANGAACAAAGGNAAAGATAAAATATCCTTTACATTTGACAGCTATCTTACCACGGTAAGAGAAAAATTAAATGTATTGGATGGCCCAGGCTTTGAATCATATATGAACCAACGTTCTTTAAATCAAATATACCAGGAAATAACANACCCTGATAGATCTGGTGGCNCCTTTGATGGTTCACAAGCCCTAACCGTTGATAATTATCCCGAAATTGAAGAATATTNAGTTCCATATCCAGAGTCGACTGGAATTAGTACCGACTGGCAAGATGAAACTTATCAATTGGCCCAAACAAATTCTTATAATCTAAGTTACAGAGGCGGAGACTTTAAGAAAAATTACGCACTCAGTTTGGGTATNTTTGACCAAGAAGGGGTGATTGTAAANACCACAAACAAACGCGTCTTTTTAAATTCAAGTGTAAAAAGAAAAGCTTTCAATGATAAAATTGATATATACGCCAGAACCAATGTTTCACACAAGAAGGGTAATGCCTCCTCGGTAGGTAATGGACAGGTGTTTATGCAAAAAAGTGTGGTGTCTCAGATGTTACAATTTCAA